>NZ_FMUF01000032.1:0-31314 GCF_900100985.1 Nitrosospira sp. Nsp1 | reverse complement strand
TAATCTGCTCCTCGCTAAATCGTTTCTTCATAAATCCGCTCCTTTTTAAGAATCGGACTCTACTACATCATGAAGCTAATGAAAGGGGCAGGTCAGTGTAGCCGCTTGAATGTGTATTCGTTGTTGATGACGGCAAGAACGCTATGGCCGTGCTTCGGTTCAAATGGAGCGGTCCACTACCAGTATATCCCCATCGTGGATGTGGGTGCCGGTTATGGAGTCGCCAATCACCCGGAAAAAGAAAGTGGCGGTCTTGTTGCGCACCGGGTACGTGTTGAGATCGAGCGCGGATTCCGCTATTCTTCTGCAGGTGAGGGAAGGCCTGAGGGAATGCGCGGCGGAGACAATAGCTGAAAAGCCCGTGTTCAGGCTGTCCTTCCGCCAGCGGCGATGCCTGATCCCCGCTTCAGGGTTTTTCGAGTGAAAGACAGAGGGCAAGAGCAAGCAGCTGTATTCTATATCCAGCCGTGACGGGGTGCCATTTCATTCGCGGGGATATGGAGCACCTGGACAGCAGCAGATACGGGAGAGTCCATCGACAGTTGCACGACGGAATGCAATGCGCTGATGCAGTCGATCCATGAGCGGATGCCAGTCATCCTGTCACCCGAGGACTGGGCGGCGTGGCTTGACCCGGAGCCCAAGCAGGATGAGATCCTGCTGTCCCTGCTTAAATCCTTTGATGCCGAGCAGATGCAGGCTTGGCCGGTATCCCCGTCAGTGGTCGAGTGGCGAATCAGGGAGAGGAATTGATTCAATCTATTTCTTAAAGAGCTTCATTACGCCAACTCTGGCTCCTCATCAACTTCCGATTCCACCTCAATTTCATTGGTGCCAGCCTCATCCATTACCGGTTTGTGCATGGCTTCGCTGATCAATGCAGCGAGCTTCATACTGCGGGCCTCGTAAAATGCCTTGAAATCATCGCAACGTAGATGCTCTGGATCGATGAGATGAGAACGAAGGATGGCATCGAGATCGGAAGCAGAGATACCTTGGGCGACTTCGATGCGCTTCAAGTAAACCGATGGAGAATCGCCGCCAATAGAAATATTGGACAGCTTGGACAAAGGTGTCTTGTTAATGATCGAGTCGTATACCTTCTTCTCAATAGAATGTTTGCGACACCATGCTTGCGGGAACACATGATGAATATCGATTTCATCATTAAAAAAAGTCATTAGCTCGGTACCGCGACCCGTGATGAAGTCCCGGCAACCGTGCTTCATCAGCAGCGCGTGCAGACCTTTGTAAGCTGCTGACAGGCGCGACCACAATGATCGAAGCCGTATGCTCTGAAAAACGGCTTCGTCCAATGAACGGGGCTTATCCCCTTCGTCGGCGATCCAACCAACCACTTCAGGGACATCTCGGGCGAGACGTGATTCGGTGCTAGATCCAAATAACTCACCAAGGGTGACAGACCAGTACCACTGAGCGAGCTTTTGTTTTGCCTTGGTAGTCCGTGCATTCTTGCCAAGGATCGCAAAGATTGCTGCCAAGCCGACGATGAGGGGGGGGTAGGACACGTCCTTGTGCCAGATGATCTTGAGTTCATTTAGAAAGGCACCAGCTTCGATGAATCCTGCTTCCACCGCATCCGCATGTTTTACGTACTCTTTCAGAGGGAGTCCGAGCAGGGCATCGCGTTTGCAGGATATCTGCAGCAGATCATTGTCCTTAGCCCCCTTCGCGGCCCTCTCCAGACGTAGTTCGCGCGTATACAGCAGGGTGCATGCCTGTAAAAAGTCTGTACTCTGAACTTGAGAAAGAACATTGCGTGGATTAGGAGAACCAATGATCCGACCAAACCGTCCGGGCTTAACCGGTTTCTTAGTACCTCTCCAATCCTCACGAAGATCGAATTTGTCAGCGGCATAAATGGCCGTGACCAATTCAAATGCATCCAGTTTCTTACCTCCTACATTAACCTTCTCAAATACTAAGCAAATCGCTTCGCGTTTGTTGGTGCGATCAAGCCGGATGATCGGCATTTTGTAGCGCTCAATGGAGTCGACGATGCTGCGCACGAAGTCGCGATCAAGATCGGAGACGTCGCGCCCCTTGGCCTTCCAATAATCGCGCCAATCGTAGAACCAGTTACGGCTGTCGAAGATCTTATTAAGCGGAAACAAGTCTTGCTCGAACTCCAACTCGCGACTGGATACATTTAACGAAATTTTCTTGCCGAAATCCGTACGGACAATCCGATTTGCTGGGACCCCGATGATGGCTTCATCTACACCGACCTCCCCTGCAACTGCTTTCTTCATATCTACGTAATAGAGGCGCTCAACTAATACATTACGTACCGTCTTCGTTCGAACGGGTGCTTTGGAGAACGCCGCCTGAAATAGCGACGTCATGCGTTGCTGGCCGTCAAGCAATAGTTCCGTTGGGCGAACGTCCTTGGCCTCGACACCTTCAAGCAGGCGCGGTTTGAATTCAATCTCTCCGCCCGTTTCCAAGGTTAGCAACGCGCCAACGGGGAAACCTTTGGCGATCGAGGCAATCAAGCTACGCACATCGTCATCAGACCAGACGTAGTCTCGCTGAAAATCCGGCAACTGCAATTTGCCTTCATCTACCTTGCGCAGTATGTCCTTGAGATCTTCCTTGGTCGTATCAAACATCGAGTTTCCCTATTGCCAGCAATTATTAATTTTTGTGTATGACTGGCGCCTATATAAATGAGCTCACAACGCACCAAAGCATTAGGCGTTAAGTCGACAGCGATTGTATCAGTATAAAGAAGAGTATTAGCTTGAGCTATTTTTTAGCAGTGGAGGATGGGTTTTTCGCATATCAGGCTGTAAAAACTCATATGGTTATTACATTAATAGACATCAATAAGCAAGGAATATGTGACTTACGTAACTAACCCGGACCTCGTGACATCAGACAACGCTGTTTCCCGAATCACTGGATGAATTGATTTGCGCAATAATCATCCTGTCCGAGTAATTGACGTGTTATGGACGATCTTGATTTAAGCCGGTCAGGATTCAAGAAAGTCGTTCCAGAAGTCACTGGACGTCCTCCACTCGCGTTGATATGTCGTAAAAAGGGAGTGCTTATGACATTCAGCGGAACAATAAGGAGAGGAATATGAATCTTCTTTGACAGCGTCAATTCCATCACCTACTTTGAAATATTGCGCAAGATCATCCAGTGCGAGTGATCGACGCATTTGTAGGCGGTCTCGATCAATCTGCCTTTAATTCAGGCTATTCAAAAAAGAGGAGAAGATGAAAACCATCCAGAGATGTGCCTTGCTCGCATTAACCCCATTATTACTGATCGGTTGCGGCAACTTCAATAGTATCCATCGTGGTCTTGAAGTATCAAACGGCAAAGGTGCGCTAATAGACATAAAACAACGCGCTATTATCTCGTCTGTTATAACAACGAAAGATGAGGAAGGAAACCTTATAAGTCAAACTAGAGTTTGTGCTGAACCTAGCCCAGATGCGTTATCAGCTTATGCAGCGGAACTAATAGCAAAGGCCGACTCTGGTAAATTGGGTGGCGAATTAGCCGCTGCGTTTCAAGAGGGTTCGTCGTTTGTCGGTCTTCGAACTCAAAGCATACAATTAATGCGAGATGCATATTACCGTCTATGCGAAAGTTATGTTAGTGGTGCAGTTAATTCGGATGAGTACGGATGGTTGCTCCGTCGATTCCAACGCAGTATGGTTGTATTACTGGCCATAGAACAACTAACCGGCACGGTACGCCCGCCAACTATATCGATCACTACTCAGGGGCAAGCAGAAGCAGCCAAGTCATTATCAGAAATTCGCAATGAGAAACAAAAAATAGATGCGCAAATTAAAGTGATAGAAGGCAGCGAACAAACGGAAGCAACCATAGATGAGCTGAATACGCTAAAAAAAGATAGTAAATTAATGGAGAAAGCCATCTCCAATGCGAGAAATTTACTAGCAAGTGGCTCAACAGCTATCTCTAACACGACCGATCAACCAAATCCGCCGAATGAGACTCAAGTGAGCGCCGTTGCTGCGATAGTCAAAGATATGGTTGCTTCAATTACTTCTGAAGCAGATGACAGAGGCGCCTTGTGTTTTTTTTACCTTCGTTCGCAATCAAAAAAAGAAGGAAACCCCGAATTAAATAAAATATGTGAAGCGTATTTTGCGGATGGTTTTGTAATTGACGCTGTACCTAATAAAAATGCTGCCAAAAAAATTCCAGATGATCCCCCATTTCTTATTGGTAACAAGAGAAAGCAAAAATAAGGGAGAAGAACATGAAAAAATATTTCACAGTTATTTTGTGTTTGATGCTGTGGTCACCCGTTATACATGCGGTTGAAATTACCGATAAAGTTCTTACTGAGTATTATAAAAAAGGAAAAATTGCTTTCGATAAAGAACAATGGATTGACGCTATAAAATATTTTTTCGTATATAGAGAGCTAAGTGTCATAGGTAAAGCCACCCAAGCTGAACTGTCGGAGATAGATAGTTATATAAAAACTGCCGAAGAAAAATTATCTCCCTTAACTGTTCGCCCTACTGGAGGAGGTGGTGGCCTTAACCGTAAATATCGCCCTGGAACAGTTCTTATAAGACCGCCTGATACGTATGGCGAATAGTTTTACGCTTAATACATATGCAAAAAGAAATCAACGGCTGCGATAGCGAAAGGGGCCGATCTTTTAACTAACTTTGCTAGAACACCCTTCGCACTACTGCCGGGGGCACACATGACCATAAAATGCTGGGTCGGTCACCAGATCGAAACCGCCCCCAAGAGATTTACAAGCAGCACGCTTATGATATGGCAACCCTACGCCAGCTTTGATAGCCTCTAATCTCTAATGCAAGGAAATTCTTCTTGCTCGCTGTCGTTCACTACTCTTTTACTTACTGAGAGAAAATAATGGAAGATAACAACCCGAACAAAAATTCCACGAATACCAAGACGGAGGAAACGGTTGGAATAAATACGGCTGCAAGTACAAGGGGAGGTGGTGGGCTAGTTGAGCGAGACGCCCCTGCTACTCTGCCTAAGGTCGAGATTCCTCCGGTTGAGCGAGAATCCCCTGCTGTCCTACCCAACGTGCGCACTCCTCAGCCGCCAACATTTCGGGATCATGCTGGTTATAAACTTACATGGAGCGTACTAATCGGTTTATTTGTAGTAATTTTGGCATTTTTTTCCATTATCGTTTTTGATGCTCCGTCCCCTATGGGTGGCGCACCGGAGGCAAAGCAGTTATTAGCAAGTTGCTTAAAACCGGATTTTGATGTGAATCAATGTACAGACGAACGAATAGCACTCGCGAAAGTGATACTAGATGACCCAGCTATAGCATCTCATCGTCAGTACTGGAAGGATATGTTCCAACAAATAATCGGGGCGACACTTTTACCAATCTTAACAGCGCTTTTAGGATATCTTTTTGGCAGCGGTGCTACGGCTCGCTCAACTGATACCTCAGTTAAATGACAACAATACCTTTAAAGCAAGACGAGAAAGGCTTGGTTACTCCCCATCAAACGGAAAACATCAATCCTTTTTAATTTGAGATAGTCGGGGGAGTACTAATTTTTCTAAATCCTTACGATCTTTATCAGCTGAAAGGACATCCCGCCCCGCCTTCTTGGCATCTGCTCCCCAGTTTAGTAAGGCTAAGGCGTCTTGAATAATTTCTGTATTTTTCGGATTCCCAAGTTTCTTTTTCAAGTCTTCTAGAAATTCATCATCAACATTAACTCTAATCTCTGCCATATATCCTCCTAGATTAATCCTAATTAGACGGAATTATCTTCCGTATTTTATCCGATGTCAATAACGGGGAAGCTTACGCACTCATGCTTACATTCGAACAATTCTTCGGCTTCTCGTTGCTGCAATACTGATTACAGCTTCTCCAGGCCCCGACAACCTGCTGGTCCTTAGCATGGGCGTTTCCAAGGGCCGCAAGCGCGGTATTATCTTCGGCTTGGGTTGTGCCATAGGGTGCCTGAGCCATACGGTACTTGCCGTCATTGGTGTGAGCACGATGATTGCCGCCTCACCAGCAGCTTTCACTGCGCTGAAAGTCGCCGGCGGCCTCTATCTCATCTGGTTAGCAATCAATGCGTTTCGAAGCCGTGGCTGTGCGAAGGTAGAAACGGTCCCGGCCGGTGAGGAAGCGCTAGCGAAGTTGTTCTTCAAAGGCATCTTTGCCAACGCGATCAACCCCAAGGTGGTCTTGTTCTTTCTGTCGTTCTTGCCCCAGTTCATCACCCCATCCAATGGCAACGTCGGTTGGCAAATGGCGGCTTTAGGTGTCGCCTTTACAGCTCAGGCTGCCGTATTGTTCGGACTTCTTGGTTACTTCTCGGGGTCAATTGGTCAATGGCTCAATGCCAAACCCAGGGCAGGCATGATCCTTGACAGTATTGCTGGCGCTGTCTTTGTTGCTTTGGGCTTGCGGTTAATCGTTTCTCGCTGAAAGTCCGCTTCGGGTCGGAACCAGACATCACGATCTGACACATCCCTTGTCGTCAGATCAAATCACAACTTATACAAATAAGCCGGCCTGCATATGCGGTAGCTCATGGTTACAATCTCAAACCCATGGTCAACCGCTCTCGCACGCACCGTCTTGCGGAATCAGTTCCGACAGCAAGAGGCAAAGAGGCAAAGAGGCAAGAGCAATAATTGAATATCGCAGCATCCTCTGCATGTTTCAAGGCAATGCCTGATCCGCTTTGATGAAGCTGACCAAGAGAATTCTATCCACAGGCCAATTCATCAAACCGAATCTCGCAATAGCATCCTGCGGCATCTCATCATCCTCGATCGTAACCAGCTTGTATCCCGCGTCCCCTTCTTGACGCAACATGGTACTTTCAAGCATTTCTAATCTTCTCAGCAGGCTCATTTCAGTAACTTTCTTTCTATTTGTTGAAGTCGCTTTTCATTTCCGTGGCCTCGATTAGCTTCCCTATACCAGTCAGAATATAAGCCAAGCGCCCGGCTTCGCTGACATCCATTCTCCCACCTCGTGCTTGACGGTATACACTCGCCATCTCACGACGCACATCTTCAAGCTCGTTCAGCTTGATTTTAGAGGGGGTGGGCGTACACGTGCCGCTTTCCGCATCAATGGTTACAGGCTGATGTTTTGCGCTTCCTCTTTGCTGTTTTATGGTCAGTTCAGTTCCATCTGTTTTTTTCATCACCCCGCCTTTTGACAGAAGTACGGCTACGTAATCCCTTCCCTTCACCCTCGATGAGTTCCCAACACGGCGAATTTCGTGTGTACGGGCCTATCTAACCTGAAGCCGTATCTCGTTCCGGTGAAGCCATGCAGCCCGAGAACGCTGTTCTGCAGTGGTTAGCCATGGGATATTTCTAACCTTCGTGAATTTATTAATAGTACTTTACCATACTACGAAGTGGATTAACGTCTTGTTTAAAAAGATGTTTGTTGCGTTTACGCAACAAACAGGCTGGAAGCCTTTTTTTGGGAGGAGGCGATTTACCGAGTGTAAAATCTGGCCTTGGACCTACTCTGGTCAGTTTTCCAGTTCTATTTCCGAATAGATGATAGAAGTGATATCAAGCTACATTACCTGGAGCGCTTCCAGGCTGGCGCCAGCTTCCAACGACTCCAAGTAATCCGCCCAGTGCTGCATCATGCGCTTGCGCTCGGATAGATACTCGGCGCGGTTATAAGCGCCCCTGACCTCGTTGCGCTCGCAATGCGCGAGTTGGCGTTCAATCACGTCTGGATTAAAGCCTGTTTCGTTGAGGATGGTGGAGGCCACCGCACGGAAGCCGTGCCCAGTCATCTTGCCCTTGTAGCCCAGACGGTAAAGGGCGAACAGCATGGTGTTGTTACTGATCGGCTTGTCCCGGTTACAGCCGGGGAATACAAAGCGGCTGCTGCCAGATATTTCCTTCAGTTCGGCAAGAATGAGCACCGCTTGCGTCGATAACGGGACAACATGTTCCGCTTTCATCTTCATACGTCCAGAGGGAATAATCCACAGGGCACTGTTCATATCGAACTCCGCCCATTCCGCACCGATGAGTTCATTTGTACGAACAAAAGTCTGCGCCAACAGTTGCAGTGCAAGCCGTGTTTGCCTATCGCCGATTTCGTCATATCTGGCAATGGCCCGCAACAGCTCCGGCAACTCTTCCGGTCGAACGGCTGCCTGATGTTTTTTCTTGTGTGGGGTCAATGCGCCGCGTAAATCCGAGGATAAATTACGGGTGCAGCGCCCGGTCGCAATGCCATAGCGAAATACCTGTCCGCACACCTGCAATACCCGATGAGCCAGATCGTACGCCCCACGTGTTTCTATCTTGCGGATGGTGTCGAGCAGTTCGGGGGCTTGAATCTCGTCAATGGGACGCTTGCCGATGCCGGGGAAGATATTGTTCTCCAGGCGCCGTTTTACATCACTCGCGTGGTGGGGAACCCAGGTCTGCAGTTGCTTGCGCAGTTCATCGCGCTTTTTGCGAGCATCGCTTAAGCTAACTATGGGCAGACCCCAAGGGAAAGGGATTTTTCCTTGCCTGCCAGTAGCGCAGACGCCAGTATTTGCGGCCGTCGAGATACACCCATAGGTAAAGTCCGTCGCCATCGGACAGCTTGCGGATGGCGGCTCCGTTACTGTTGGCGTTCTTGCAATGGGCAGCGGATAGTAGATTGGTAGCCATCGTGGTAACTTTTAACCGTGGTAATTTCGTTACCACGGAACTTACCACGGTTTAACGTCCGACTCAACAGGACATTACCACGCTACCATGGACGATGAACGATCATATGTAGCGGCTTTTAGTAGGATTTTAGGACGTTACTGGATAACTTCGGATGCCAAGTTGGCGGAGGCGGTGAGATTCGAACTCACGGTAGAGTTGCCCCTACGGCAGTTTTCAAGACTGCTGCCTTAAACCGCTCGGCCACGCCTCCAGCGTTGGGCGAGAATAATACCTTTTTAAGCTTGATTTTGCCAGCCGCCCACAGCAAAAGGCGAACCCATCGGAAGGATAAGATTGCAACTTTCACTAAACATGAGTAGTCTTATGTGCTGTATAGTTCGTCAACCAAGGAGACGTTATGCAACCTGAACTACGATATTCCGGCTCGGCCGCGCAAACGGGACTTTCTGCCGTTCGCAACAAGGTCTTGCGCAATACTTACTGGATGCTTGGCTTGACCATGATCCCGACGCTGATCGGCGCCTCGATCGGGATGAGCACCAATTTCGCGTTTCTCGCACAAGCCCCCATCATGGGGCCGTTGGTGATGCTGGCGATAATGATGGGTCTGCTGTTTGGTGTCAGCGCGACTCGAAACAGCCCGGTGGGGATCGCGTTGCTGTTTGCGTTTACCTTCGTAGCTGGCTGGTGGTTAGGCCCCCTGCTGCAATACGCGCTTCAATTCAAGAACGGTGCGCAACTGATAGGAACTGCGGCTGCGGGAACGGGCATAATCTTTTTCACGCTGGCGACGATCGCTACGGTGACCAAGAAGGATTTCGGCTTCATGCAGAATTTCCTGTTTGTGGGGCTTGTGCTTCTAATCCTCGCTTCCGTTGCTAATTTGTTCTTCGCCATGCCGGCTGCCTCGCTTGCCATTTCGGCAGTTGCGGTGCTGCTGTTTTCCGGCTTCATTCTGTTTGACGTAAGCCGTATTGTTAACGGTGGGGAAACAAATTACGTGATGGCAACGATGGGCATTTATCTGAGCCTCTATAACCTCTTCACCAGCCTGTTGCATCTGCTCCTGGCTTTTTCAGGTGAAAGAGACTAGCACTCAAAAATATTCCGGTACATGAAAAAGGGCGGCTGGTAACAGCCGCCCTTTTTTATTTCCACATTATTTTCGTTTCAAAACCGTGCTATTTCACAGCGTGCCAACGGCATCTTTCTCAAATAATGCGATGGATTCGACATGCGCGGTTTGCGGGAACATGTTTACAACACCTGCCGCTTTTAGTACATACCCGTTACTATTCACCAGTACCGCTGCATCCCGAGCGAGCGTAGCCGGGTTGCAGGATACGTAAACAATACGGCCAGGTGCGGTCTTTTCTTTTCCCAGGGAAGTAACGGCAGCGATGGCCCCTTCGCGTGGGGGGTCGATCAGCATTTTGTCGAAATACCCCTGCGCTTGCATCCAGGCTTCATCTATTTCAAACAGATTGGTTTCGACGAATTGCGTATTACGCGCGAGCCGGTTGCGCTGCGCATTTTCGTTGGCGCGGCACACCACCGCTGCGCTGCCCTCAAAACCAACGACCTGTGCGCCACGCCTGGCAATCGGTAACGCAAAGTTTCCCAGCCCGCAGAATAAATCCGCGATGCGTTCCCCAGGCTGAGGATCCAGCAAGTTCAGGGCGCGCCGCACCAGTACCCTGTTCATGGCAGGATTTACCTGGGTAAATTCGGTAGGATGAAACGGCATGACGATATCGAACTCGGGTAGCGTATAGTTCAATTCCGCAGCATTCTGCGGGTAAAAAGGAAAGGCTGTTTGAGGCCCGCCGGGCTGCAAGAAGAACTGAATATGATGCTGATCGGCGAAAGCCTGAAGCAACATTTCATCTTGATCAGTCAATGGCTTCAGGATGCGCAACACCAGCACATCCACATTTTCACCCAACGATACCTCGATCTGCGGGATTTGTTGACGGACAGACAAGCTGCCTACCAACTCTCTCAGTGGCATGATGAGCCGGGAAATGCGTGATGGCACGATTTCGCAAGCCCGCATGTCGACGACGAAACTGCTGCGCTTCTCATGAAAGCCTACCAGGACCCCACCTTTTTTGGCGACATAGCGCACGGACAATCGCGCGCGATGGCGGTAGCCCCAGGCAGCGCCATAAATCGCAGGCAGTATCAATTCTGCCTCGACCTTGCCGATATGCTTGAGATTATCTTCAAGAACGCGCTGCTTCGTCGCCACTTGGGCGCGTGCATCCATATGTTGCAGGCTGCATCCGCCGCATATTGCAAAGTAGCTGCATCGCGGCGTCACTCGACCAAAGGCTTGCTTGAGTATCTGCCCCGCCTGCGCCATTTCGAAGCTTTGTTTCTTGCGGTAGGAGTTATAGGTAACCACTTCTCCCGGCAATGCACCTTCGATAAAGATGACCTTGCCTTCTGAGTGGGCAACCCCACGCCCTTCCTGGTCCAGGGATTCTATGGTGACAGGCGCAATCATATTTTGCGGTGCGGGATGACTCCCGTAATGGCGAGAGGATGAGAAAGAATAGGCGTAATGGCAGCTATGCCCACTGGCCCAAGAATTCCTGCCAGTGAGGTTCAGAAGATTTGCTCAAGGTAAAACGCACCAGTTCGCATTCGCGCTGATACTGTTCGTTATCAAAGATACCACGCATGAGTTGGAATCGTAAAAACACGAGATACGTGTTCACCACATCGGTTTCGCAGTAATCGCGAATTGCGGCAATCTCACCATTCTGGAATGCATTCCAGACCTGGGAACCGTCCATTCCCAGTTTTCCGGGAAAACCCATCAGCTTTGCCAATTCGTCCAGCGGCACATTCGCGCGTGGCTGATATAACGCGAGCATATCCATCAAATCGAGATGGCGGGTATGGTAGCGGCTAAGGTAATTATTCCATTTGAAATCGCGGTCATCCTCGCCCATATCCCAATAACGGCGCGCCTGCAAACCATGAATCAGGCTGCGGTAATGGAGTACCGGCAAGTCGAAGCCACCGCCATTCCAGGAAACCAGTTGGGGGCTGTATTTGTCCAGCCCTTCGAAAAAACGGCGGATGAGTTCCGATTCCGAATCTGCGGGAGTCCCTAACGACCACACGCGAAAATCATTTTTATCCCGCAATACGCATGAAATAGCCACGACCTTCTGCACATGCAACTGCAAGAAGTCGTTGCCGACAGCCTGACGGCGCGCCTGGAAAGCCATGTCGGCAATACCTGCCGACGCAACCTCCGGGGGCAGATTGTAAAGCCTGCGTAATCCCTCTGTATCGGGAACGGTTTCGATGTCAAAAACCAGTACGGGTATCAATGCAAAGAAGATCTCAAGCGAGTTTTAGAGCTTGGAAGGTGCAATCTACAAGGCTTGGCATTATATGGCGTTACTTTCTGACCCAGGAGCCGTTTGCCGCTTGATACCACCACCCCGGCCTGGCCAGATCGATCCAGCGCTGACCGAAAGTAGCGCGAATATCGGCTTCCCATTCGGGATGGCTATTGGCTCGGGCGATCTCGCGGTACAACGCATTTCTGTCCTGGTTTTCAGCCGCGATCAAGGCATTGACCGGCTGGCGCGCCGCCAATGGCAGTGCATTGGCATCACGCATGGCGACAAGACCATCCCGTGTAAGCCCTACCGCTCCCCTTTCATAATAAGGCTGGAGCTGGCTGTGGCGCTGCTGCATGCTTTGTCTGAGGCTGGAAATCGCAGGCGTATCGATTTCGATATTGGCTTGCGTGTAACCAGGACCCGACACCGATAACAGCAACATCAGCAATATAAAGCGGTAGACAGGATTACGCATGGTAGTCACCTTAATTTTGTGGCTGCATCGGCTGCACGGGTTGTTCCGGTTGCGGGATGGGTTGAGAAGGTATGGGGCCATCCACACCCGGTGCACCGTCTTCGGGTTTTTTAAGTTGCCACACGCCCTCTATTATCTTGTCCGCTGCTTTTTCAGCAGCAGCGGCAGGAAAATAAATATTGATAGTGACGCACCCTGACAGCAATGCGCCCGTCAGCGTCAGCAAACTTGCGTAAAAAAAAGAATTCTTCATATTCCTCTACTGAATGACGGGTTTGGCTTCTACCTGGGTGATCCGTTGCAGACGGCTCACCAGTTCCCACCAATCCACATCGCGATTATAGCCTATCACTGTAATGGCCGGGATTCCGCCGCCCTTGACGATGAGATAGCCATGCGGCAGCGGCTCCGACTCTATCCCGCCCATGTGGCAAATTCCGTTGCGTAATGAACAGCTCCAGCCGATCTTCGAATAGCCGAATTGCTCGAAAAAGCCCAGAAAACTGCGCTGGATCGCAGCAGCCGCCCCCGATCCGCCAAGAGAGGAAATATTCTGTACCGCAGCCTGGCTGATGCGGCGCGGATAGCTGCCCGAACTGCTCATGAGGCTGGCATCAAACTTTACCGGCTTCCAATTGAAGAGTTCGAGGCCATGGACCGCGGCATCAATGCGCCCCTGCATATTACCGAACGAAAACGTGCCGGTGAGCAGGTTCAGATCGAGATTGCGCATATCCAGATCCGCCAGAAGTGATGGCGCAGGTCCCAACGGATCCAGCAACTTCAAATTCCCCATCTCTATGGTGCCATCGAATATCCTGAAAAGGAGCGCACCATCCACCACGACGGTTGAGCCATTGTAACTCACCCTGGGTATCTCACCTGACAGCGTGCCCTTCATTGGCTGAGTTCCCAACGCTTCAGTCAGTTTTTGCATCGATATGGGCGAGAGTCCACCACTGAATTGCCATACCCAGCCTTGAGCTTGCCGCGATGCACTGAAATTTTCGAGCGTAAGCTCACCGTCAAGCACCGGCAACGTCAAACGCGGGATGCGAAGATTCGACCCGTCGATTTCCAGAGGAATGTCTACCTGGCCTATGGGTATCTTTCCCAACTGGCTGCTCTGGATACGGATAGCCGCTTTTGTCGATTCCACGTTCCCCTGGTTCCGTGGCGCTTGCCAGGGAATACTGGCGTCGACACCACGAAATGCAAAGCGTCCATGCCCGTCTTCCACCGAGGCATCGCGCAAATCGACCTGAAGGAATTCGTGGGCGTTATTCCGGTAACGCCATTGGATTCCCGCATGTCCCGCAGCCTGTAACTCAGCGACCGGGGTATTGACGAGAAAAGGTTTCAGCACTTGACTGAACAGGGTAGACAATTCGAGATTGTCGGCGCTCAAATCGAAATCGCGCAGGGTGTTTCCTGGCCGGTCAATCAACCCCGATAAATTCATCTCCCCGATATTCGAAAGCACAAGCTTTCCCGTGCGCAATCGTATGGTGCTTTCATCCAGTTCGCCGCTGCCGCTGAAACGATGGCCCTGCGCGGCAAAATAAACCGGTTGCCAGAACACTTCGCCACTCGGCCAATTCACATCAGCGTGCCACGCCCATGAATTTCCTTCATTGCGCTCGTCACGCGTAGCCATCGCGTTAACTTCAACGCTGATGTTCTCGCCGGCATGCAGTCCACTGGCGTCGCTGAACGCCAGTCCATCCACCGCCAGATGCGCTTCAATGCCAGCAAGTCCGCCGGCAGCGCCGCGCAGGTTGATCGTGCCGTTCATGTTTCCCTTTGCAGGCACGGGCAATAAGTTCTTTTCTGCCTCTGGCAGCAATTCGGCAATACGCGCCACCTCTCCATTTGTTACAGTCAGCATGCCTTCCCAAATCGGCTTTCCCCACTGCGCGGATAATCTCCAGTCCGCAACGGCTCCTCTGGCACCAGTCGTGATTTTTAGATCCAGTATTTTGTTGCGGGAAGAGAAATCAAACGATACAGGTAGCGGCGCCGATCCGGATAGCTTCAGCACGCCATCCTCACAGCGAATCCAGTCATTAGCGACTTGAAATTTGTGGCAGGAAAAATGCAAATCGCGCCAGACTTTTCCCTGTATCGCGACCTCATCCAGCCTTACTTCCAGCAGTGATGCTTGCGGACCAGCCAGGCTGACCCGAACCCCTTTTGCATTTAAGAAAGGACTATGAACATCATCGGCGGAAAGGGTAATTAAAGGACCGGCATATGCGGATAAGGTAACAATGAATAATGCCGGCAATATTATGACGAGCAGCTTTACCATTATTCATCCGGCCAAACACGGCTTACGTGTACCGCATATTGCGTGTCAAACTTGCAGGCCGACGACATTCCGCTCCTCGGCTGCATTACGCGCATAGGTTTACGATACTCAGGCGGGAAAAACACCTGTGGAAAGATAGCGATCGCCACGGTCGCAAACAATCGAAACGATTGTCGCGTTCTCGGTTTCTGCAGAAATCCTGAGTGCCGCCGCCAGTGCGCCTCCCGATGAAATCCCCGCGAAAATTCCTTCCTCACTCGCCAACCGCCGGGTCATTTCCTCGGCTTCAGCCTGGGAAACCAGCACGATGCGATCTACCCGGCTGGCATCATAGATCTTTGGCAGATATGCTTCCGGCCATTTGCGAATGCCGGGAATCTGGGAACCTTCTTCCGGCTGCACGCCGACGATCTGAACCGCAGGATTCTTTTCCTTGAAATATCGAGAGCAACCCATGATCGTGCCGGTGGTACCCATGCTGCTCACCAGATGGGTAATTTTACCTCCGGTATCTCGCCAGATCTCGGGCGCGGTGCCTTCATAATGCGCCCGCGGGTTGTCAGGACTGGCAAACTGATCAAGTATCACGCCGCGCCCCTCATCACACATGCGCTCGGCCACATCGCGCGCTTCTTCCATGCTGCCCTCCTTCGAGGTCAGTACGATTTCCGCGCCGAACGCCTTCATCGATTGCCGCCGTTCAATGCTGAGGTGCTCCGGCATCACCAGCACCATGCGATAACCCATTATCGCCGCCGCCATCGCCAGCGCGATGCCGGTGTTGCCGCTGGTCGCTTCTATCAGCGTATCGCCCGGCTTGATATCGCCGCGCTCTTGCGCATGCGTAATCATCGATAGCGCCGGACGGTCTTTCACCGAACCAGCAGGATTATTACCCTCCAGCTTGACGAGGATGGCATTGCTGGTATTCCCCGGCAGGCGCTTGAGTTTTACCAGCGGCGTGTTGCCGACAAAATCTTCTATGGTTTTGTACATGACGATGTAATTTGCAAAAAAGATATGTCGGATTATCGCACACGTTCCGGCTTGCGCGACGCTACAGATAGGATAGCAGGATGGGTGAAGCGAAGCGCAACCCATCGACCAATGATACGATGGGTTGCGGCTAAAGCCTCCACCCGTTCTACCGGATCATTTAATCAATAAGAGTTGTTGTTTACTTCAGCGTGGGTTTATTTTCTTTCTTAACCGTAGTAGCGCCGCCTACTGTTATGTCCTTGCGCAACCGCTTCAACGTAGCAGGACCGATGCCCTTGACCTTCTCCAAGCCATCAGCCGACTTGAAAGACCCATTCTTCTTGCGATGATCGATAATGGCCTTGGCTTTGGCCGGACCGATCCCCTGAAGCGTTTCAAGCTCGGCCTGGGTTGCGGTATTGATGTTAACGGCTGCGTAGGCAGCGCCGGTAAATGCGAATAGTGTAACAATGATGATTAACAGTTTTTTCATAAATTTTTTCTCAAGCTCACGATATGGCTGCCACTATCCCAGTATTATTGAAAATTATTCGATGCGACATGCAACATCAAAAATATATCACCTTTTAGACAGTTCTTTTGCAGCCGTATCGCAGGACTTACGCAGGTCAGATACAGCATTGCACCATCACACCAGCTCCGCCCGGCGCCAATCCAGATCGTTATCAGCAGTTGCTTGTTTACGGCGTCTCGCCACTCTCGATCTTCCGACCTAGCAAGCCGTTAGCGTCGCGCTCGTCCAGTTCCAATTTCGGGCTGGAAGTCTTGATGCGCTTTTCCACTTCCTTAATGTGCTCAGCAGGTGGGATATTTTCTGGCAAGGTACCGCCGATGCGCTTGATCGCACCACGTACTTCACGCGCTACTTGCTCATGAGCCTGTATGGCTTGGATCTGGTTTTGCACGTCATCGCGCGCCAACTTGTCACGAGTCTGAGTCATGCGGAACTGGTTGGCAGCCAGTTCAGTGGCGTTCATACGATCCATCAATTGTTCTTTAGCAGGAATGCTCTTTCTCGCCTTGATGGCATCATTGCCCAAGCCACCGTACAAGCCCCTGTACCCAGCGTCGTGGAAAGTGCCGAACATGCGGCTCTGCACACCAGCCTGTTGCGCCGCGCCGGAGAGAGCCTTGAATTCTTCCGTGGTTTGCTTGCGCAGTTCGAGTCGCTCCAGATCAACCGCCAACTCATTGGATAGCTCTTGACGACGCGTCTGAACGGCGAAGTACTGCTGAGCCTGAGAAATCTCGGATTTGCGCGAATCACCGTTCTGGGCAATTAGATAGCAGGCAAAACGGGAAAGGTGGTAGTCATCCACAACCTGAACAGCACCTTTGCCTCCGATGATCGGTTTGCCGGCATTGGCAAAGTGATACTCGTACGGGTTACCCGAGTTTTTACAAGATGTTATGGCACGTTCTATAGCCTGCTCGAAACGCCGCCACTGACTATAGCCCAATAAGGGCTGCAGTGCACGGGCGCTCCAGTATTCGGCACTGTGTTCGTTGACTTGCTTGAGCTCTTCAAACGACTGCCCGGCAATCGCAACCTCATCCTTCTTCGCCATTATTCAACTTCCATCAATGGTGAACAGAGTCTGTTCTTGTACTTATATTAAGGTTGCGTTTCTCCACTCAACCAGAAAGTTCATAAACAATAAAAACCTGCGTGACGCCGAGTATGGGTTAGCCATAAAAGAATATGTTCTAAAACGGAATATCATCATCCATATCATCAAACCCACTGCTGCTTTTAGCGGGTGCTTTACTCCCCGATGGGCTCGGCGCAAAGTTGCTCTCGTCCCGCCCTTCCCTGTCCGAATCGAAACCGGCGCTGCCGGGTTTGCTGCCCAGCATCTTCATATCGCTGGCGATGATATCGGTGGTATAGCGCTCAACACCCGCCTTGTCAGTCCACTTGCGCGTTTCCAACCGTCCCTCCACATATACCGGACGGCCTTTTTTCAGATATTCGCCGGCGATTTCAGCAAGCTTGCGATAAAAGGTGACGCGATGCCATTCGGTTTTTTCCTGTTTTTCGCCGTTTTTATCCTTCCAGGTTTCCGTGGTCGCCAAAGTGATATTGGTCACGGCGTCGCCATTTGGCATATAACGCGTCTCGGGGTCTTTGCCGAGATTGCCAATGAGTATTACCTTGTTGACTGATGCCATTATGCTTCTCCCCCCAATAATTGAACAACGCCTTCTTCGTCGAAACCTCTCATATCCACTTTCAGATAGGCCACGCCTTCGCTCGCCAGCACCAGCGCCTCATGCACGCCGGGCAGCGCCGCCAGCTGGCGGGATAGACCGCTGGCCCTGCCTGTATCCATCTCTTGCACATGGTACATTCTGGTGCGTACAGCGGCGGGAGCTTTCATCGTAACGGCAAAAATAAGCCATAATGTCAATAGGGCTCCGCAAAACGCATAGAGTGCAGAGGCCCCGTAATGCTGATACAAATAGCCGCCTGCGGTTGCACCTACAAATGCACCGAGAAACTGGACGCTGCTATAGACGCCAATGGCGGTGCCTTTCGCACCCACCGGCGCAATCTTGGAAATGAGCGAGGGCAAAGTCGCTTCCAGAAGGTTGAAGGCGGTGAAGAACACCAGCAACGCCAAGGTAGTACCCCATAGCGAATCGAATGCATATGCCAGCATAACCTGGCTGGCAAGCAATACAGCCACCGAAATAACGAATATCTGTTTGAGCTTGGCCTTCTTTTCACCATAGATGATCGCCGGAACAATCAATACCATGGAAAGGAGCAGTACCGGCAAATATACCTGCCAGTGGTGGTCCGCCGCCAGTCCGGTTGTTCGTAACGACAACGGCACCACCAGCCACAGCGCCATCAATGTCGCATGCAATGCAAACACACCGAAATCCAGGCGCAGCAGTTGCGGGTTGCGCAACACATTCTGAAAGCGGCCGGCGGATGCTTCGGTATCGGAATGGAAGCGGCTGATTACCGGATCGGGAATGATTTTGAAAACAACCACCATTGCCAGTAATGCCAGCACGCCGGTCATGGCAAAAATTCCCGGCACACCGATCACGCGATTCAGTGCTGGCGCGATGATCAATGAGAGTGCAAAGGTCGCACCTATGGTCATGCCGATCGCGGCCATTGCCTTGGTCCGGTGCTCTTCACGGGTAAGGTCGGCGGCAAGCGCCATCACAGCTGCGGAAATCGCGCCCGCACCCTGGATGACGCGCCCAAGGATCACCACGTAAATATCGGTGGCGGATGCGGCAACAAAACTGCCGATTGCGAAGAGAATCAATCCGATGTAAATGACAGGTTTGCGGCCGATACGGTCGGACAGCCAACCAAACGGAATTTGCAGTATGGCCTGAGTCAACCCATATGCGCCAAGCGCGATACCAACCAGCGTATAGCTGGCGCCACCGGGGAGATGCTCGGCATAGAACGCGAATACCGGCAGAATGATGAACATCCCCAACATGCGCAGCCCGTAAATTCCCGCCAGGCCGGCTGTAGCGCGCAGCTCTATGGGCGACATTTTATCGGGAGGTAATGAGGAGGACATGAATCAGATTGGGGAAATGCGGAAAGTTGCGTATATTAACAGGTTTGACCGGCACTCAGATAGCCTCGGCTCAGGATGTTATGGATAGCCCAAGTAACAGCATGTCGTCGCAGGTAGTCTATGAGCAGCCAAATGGAAGCAGTCGATGGAACTTATAAAAATTCGCGGTGCGCGTACGCACAATCTCAAAAACATCAGTCTTGATTTGCCGCGAAACAAACTGATCGTCATCACCGGCTTGTCCGGGTCCGGCAAGTCTTCGCTCGCGTTCGACACCTTGTATGCGGAAGGCCAGCGGCGCTACGTGGAATCGCTCTCGGCATATGCGCGCCAGTTTCTGCAATTGATGGAAAAACCCGACGTCGATCTGATAGAGGGGCTGTCTCCCGCCATCGCCATAGAGCAAAAAGCGACTTCGCATAACCCGCGCTCCACCGTCGGCACCGTTACTGAAATACATGATTACATGCGCCTGCTGTTTGCGCGCGTGGGCGATCCGCAGTGTCCTGATCACGGCATCACGCTGACGGTGCAAAGCGTCTCGCAAATGGTCGATCATGTCATGCGACTACCCGCGGAAACCAGGCTGATGATACTGGCGCCGCTGGTGGTAGGTCGCAAGGGCGAGCAAATGGATTTGATCGATGAGCTGCGCGCGCAGGGCTTTGTGCGGTTGCGAATCGATGGTGAAGTGCATGAGATCGATACGCTGCCGAAGTTGCAAAAAAATAAAAAGCACACGGTGGAAGTCGTGGTGGACAGGCTCAAAGTTTCACCCGATTCCAAGCAGCGACTGGCGGAATCGTTCGAAACCGCGCTTCGCCATGCCGACGGACGCGCCTTGGCGGTGGAAATGGATTCGGGCCATGAGCATCTTTTTTCGGCCAGGTTCAGTTGTCCGGTATGCAGCTACTCCCTGCCGGAACTCGAACCTCGCTTATTTTCCTTCAACAACCCGATGGGTGCGTGCCCCAAGTGTGACGGCCTGGGGAAAATAACTTTTTTCGACCCTAAGCGGGTGGTGGCGTTTCCTCATCTGTCGCTGGCTTCCGGCGCGATCAAGAGCTGGGATCGGCGTAATCAATTTTATTACCAGCTGCTGGCGAGCCTTGCCAACCACTATGATTTTGATCTGGAAATACCCTTTGAACAGCTTGCCGAGAATCTGCAGGATATCGTCCTGCATGGGTCGGCCAAGGAAAAAATCTCATTCTCGTATTTGAGCGAGAGCGGTAAACGCAACTATCGCAAGCATACCTTTGAAGGCATCATTCCCAATCTGGAGCGGCGTTACAAGGAAACCGAATCGCTCGCCGTGCGTGAGGAACTGGCGAAATACCTCAATTCCCAAACCTGCCCTGAATGTGGCGGAACCCGGTTACGCCGCGAAGCACGCCATGTCCACGTGGGAGGGCGCGCTATTTATGAAGTCAACGCACTGCCGCTGAAGGAAGCGAAGGTTTTTTTCGATCAGGTAACGCTGACGGGGCACAAATTTGCCATCGCGGAGAGAATCGTCAAGGAGATTTCCAGCCGCATATTATTTCTCAACAATGTCGGGTTGGATTATCTGTCGCTGGACCGTTCCGCCGACACCTTGTCCGGTGGAGAATCCCAGCGCATCCGCCTCGCCAGCCAGATCGGATCAGGCTTGACCGGCGTGATGTATGTGCTGGATGAGCCGTCTATCGGGCTGCACCAGCGGGACAATGGACGCTTGCTGGAAACGCTCAAGAATCTGCGCGATCTCGGCAATAGCGTCATCGTGGTGGAACATGACCAGGACGCCATACTTACCGCCGATCATGTGGTGGACATGGGTCCGGGTGCGGGCGAGCATGGCGGATTGATCATCGCACAGGGAACACCCGAGGCTATTCAACAGGACCCCGGCTCACTCACCGGTAAATATCTTTCGGGTGAACTGGCCATCGCGCTGCCGGAAAAACGCACCGAACCAAAAAGCGATCGCTGGCTCCGGATCGAAGGCGCATCCGGCAATAACCTGAAGAACGTCAATCTCAACCTGCCTGTCGGATTATTCGTCTGCATAACCGGCGTATCCGGTTCAGGCAAATCCACGCTTATCAACGAAACGCTTTACCATGCAACCGCTCGCCATCTATATGGCAGCACCGCAGAGCCCGCGCCATACCGGAATCTGGATGGATTGGCCTTTTTCGACAAGGTCATCAGCATGGACCAGAGCCCCATCGGGCGGACACCGCGCTCAAACCCGGCCACCTATACCGGCTTGTTCACGCCAGTCCGGGAGTTGTTCGCCGGTGTTCCCCAAGCGCGCGAGCGCGGCTATGGACCCGGGCGATTCTCGTTCAACGTCAAGGGCGGGCGCTGCGAAGCCTGCCAGGGCGACGGCATGATCAAGGTTGAAATGCATTTTCTCCCGGATATATATGTGTCATGCGACGTCTGCCATGGCAAGCGCTATAACCGCGAAACCCTGGAGATCCAGTACAAGGGAAAAAACATCAACGAAATTCTGCATATGACGGTGGAACAGGCACGCGAGTTTTTCAGCCCCGTGCCAGTTGTGGCCCGCAAGCTGCAAACCTTGCTGGATGTCGGCCTTGGCTATATCACCCTTGGCCAGTCCGCGACCACGCTTTCGGGGGGCGAAGCCCAGCGGGTAAAGCTGTCGCTTGAACTTTCCAAGCGTGACACCGGCCGCACGCTCTATATTCTGGACGAGCCTACGACAGGCCTGCATTTCCAGGACATAGATCTGTTGCTGAAAGTGTTGCATCGCTTGCGCGACCATGGCAATACCGTAGTCGTGATCGAACATAACCTGGATGTGATCAAGACCGCCGACTGGATTATCGATCTTGGCCCCGAAGGCGGCGGGGGTGGCGGAGAGATCATTGCCCAGGGAACGCCGGAGCAAATAGCAGCGGACGAAAAGAGTTTTACCGGACGCTACCTGAAAACGGCGCTCGGTTCCTCAGCTCATAATCAGCAGCGGCAACGTGAATATGAGCGTTCATAAGCATGCCCGCAACCTTCTGCTCAATAGCTTTCATGCCGCAGTCAGCGCAGCCGATCCCCTGCTTGTAGTACCCCGGCATTTGCCGCCACCATTGCCTCACCGATTACCTCGGGGTCGTACGCTGGTGGTCGGTGCCGGCAAAGCGGCGGCGGCGATGGCGCTGGCAGTGGAAAAACATTGGCAAAAAGATGCGGCGCTGGATGGTATCGTTCTCACCCGCTACGATCACGGCTTGCCGCTCGATCGGATCCAGGTTATCGAAGCCGGACATCCGGTGCCCGATGAACAGGGTGAAAAAGCCACACGCAATCTTTTGGCCGAAGTAAAAAAACTCGGCGCTGATGATTTCCTGCTTTGCTTGTTGAGCGGCGGCGGGTCGAGTTTGCTATCGCTGCCGGTAGCGGGTATATCGTTGAGCGATCTCCGAATTGTCACCGCGGAACTGCTCCGCTGTGGCGCGACAATTCAAGAGATCAACACCGTCCGCAAGCATCTTTCCGCTGTCCTGGGGGGGAGGCTTGCAGCTTCAAGCCGCGCGCCAGTACTGGCATTGATAATTTCCGACGTAACCGGCGACGATCCAACCCATGTCGCGTCCGGCCCTTGCGCACCGGACCCCACAACCTACGCGGATGCGCTCGCAATCATCGAGTATCACGGCATCCAGGCACCCGATGCCGTGATGGAAATATTGCTCGCAGGTATCAGGGGCGAGCTTGGCGAGACGCCCAAACCCGGCGATGCGGCATTCAGTCGCGTAGAAAATCGGGTGATCGCTACCGCGCACGAATCGTTGGTGGCCGCCGCCGAATATTTTCGTACTCAAGGCATTCCCGCTGTAATACTGGGCGACTCCGTTACCGGCGAGTCGCGCGATGTCGCCAGGGTCTTCGCGGCCTTGATCAGGGAAATCCGCCGGTATGGGCACCCTTGGAGACCCCCGTTAGCACTGATCTCGGGCGGCGAAACGACCGTTACGTTGGGTAAAAAGCGAAATGGTGCCTATGGTGACCATAGCACCCATCGCGGACGTGGCGGACGGAATACTGAATTCCTGTTATCTCTTGCCGTTGAGCTCGCTGGTGCAGAGAATATTCATGCGCTCGCCTGCGATACCGACGGCATAGACGGAACGGAAAACAATGCCGGTGCGATTGCCGCGCCTGATTCCTTAGACCGTGCAAGCCAGGCGGGGATCGACGCATCGGCATTGCTTGCCCGCAACGATTCTTATAGGTTCTTTCAGCAGCTTGGTGATTTGATCGTTACCGGCCCAACCCGCACGAACGTCAATGACTACCGCGTTATCCTGATCTTGTAAAGCCGGCGCGCGGCAGGACCTGGAAGACGCTCTGCATTTGGCAAAGGGAGGATGCAAGTGTCACGAAACCGCAATATTGTTTACATATCATCGCAATATAAGGACAATCAAAATCGAAGAGAAATAATCACGAATAGAAGGAATGTGCCGATGGCAGCAACAATACTGGTAGTTGAAGACGAACCAGCGATCCAGGATTTAATCTCATATAGTTTGCGGCAAGCCAGACATATCGTTTTTTCCGCACGAAATGCGGAAGAAGCCATGGAAATCATCAATGATGCGCTACCGGATCTGGTGCTGCTCGACTGGATGCTGCCGGGAATGAGCGGAATCGAATTCGCCCGCGTGCTGCGGCGCACCGCGCGCACCAAAACAATTCCTATCATCATGCTTACGGCTCGCGCAGAAGAAGGCGATAAGGTGGCGGGGTTGGAAATCGGCGCCGACGATTACATTACCAAGCCTTTCTCTCCGCGTGAGATGCTCGCGAGAATCAAGGCGGTGCTACGGCGGCGCTCGCCCGAAGCAGCCGACGATATGGTCGAGATCGGCGGGCTGCACCTCGACTCGGCTGCTCATCGCGTAACCGCCGACGGCAATGAAGTGGTGCTGGGTCCTACCGAATTCCGGTTGCTGCATTTTCTGATGACTCACGCTGAGCGTGTATACAGCCGTTCTCAGCTGCTCGATCAGGTATGGGGAGATCATGTATTTGTCGAGGATCGCACTGTGGATGTGCATATCCGCCGATTACGCAAGGCATTGGAGACAGTCAGTAAGGATGGACTGGTGCAGACGGTGAGGGGATCGGGCTATCGGCTTTCCGCGGTGCTGACGGCGAGCATGGGGTAATGATCCCGCTTTATTCTTCCAAATAGCTCACGTGTCCAGTTTCTGGGAGCGTTTCCGGGAGCATGGGGCCAACCTGGTCCTGATTACGGTTGTAACCGGGCTACTCCTGACAATGCTGGGTACGCTCGCGACATTAGCCCTCTATAATGTCGCGCTGCTGCTGCTGGTCATTTATCACTGGCGTCAATTGACGATACTCGACAAATGGCTTCAGGCTGAAGAATCCAGATTACCTGCCGGTTTCGGAAGATGGGGAGATGTATTTGCACGCTTGACTCGCCTGAAGCGTGACCAAAGCCAGAAACATCGGCAAATCAGCTCCGCGCTGGAACTTCTGCGACGCGCCACCTCGGCGATGCCGGAAGGCGTGGTAATCATGGATGAGATAGACCGCATCGAGTGGTGCAACCCCGTAGCAGAGAAACATCTGGGCATCAACGCAGGTGTTGATACGGGTCAGCATATTACCCATCTGATGCGTCAAACTCAATTCACTAAATACCTTGCCGCCCAAAATTACGCGGAACCACTGATAATCAAGCAGTCCCGGCATCAGGGACTGACTCTTTCGCTACAGCTCGTGCCCTATGGGGATAAACAGAAGCTGCTGCTCAGCCGTGATGTGACGCGCTTTGAAAGAATCCAGACCATGCGCCGGGATTTCGTCGCCAACGTGTCGCACGAACTACGCACGCCGCTGACGGTGGTTGGCGGATTTCTCGAAACACTGTCGGAAGAAGGTCATTCAGATCCTGAAACACGCAAATGGGCGCTGGCGCTGATGACCGATCAAACCAAGCGGATGCAAAGTCTGGTGGAAGATCTGTTGACGCTGTCGCGGCTGGAAGATACGGAAAACATGGCCCGGGAAGGGAACGTCGATGTTCCCGAAATGTTACGGAAGCTTTATGATGAAGCACAATCCTTGAGTGCCGGGCGCCACCGCATCAGCCTCAATCTCGATACCGACACGAAATTATTGGGTAACACGGACGAATTGCGTAGCGCTTTCGGTAACCTTATCAGCAACGCCATCCGTTACACCCCTGGCGGCGGGGATATCTCTTTGAATTGGGCAATGCACGATGGACAAGGCGTATTTTCTGTTCAGGACAGCGGCATGGGCATTGAACCCCAGCATATCCCGCGTCTTACGGAACGATTCTATCGGGTTGACCATGGGCGTTCGCGTGAAACGGGGGGTACCGGACTGGGCCTCGCCATTGTCAAGCATGTGCTGACTTGCCATCATGCGAAACTTGATATCGTCAGCGAACTCGGCAAAGGTAGCCTTTTCAGTGCCTGGTTCCCATCTGCGAGGTTGATTGAACAGGAGGCGACTAAATCGCCGGTAGCGCAAGCATATAGCCCTCCGGATGAAACGAACCCGTCATCCTGAATTCGGTAGTTGACTGCTTATTTTCCAGCTCATTTGTTTTCAAGGTTGCTTTTATGCTCAAACCACACCTCGATCTTACGGAAATAACGCTCAGCAGCGAGAATGTGTACGATGGCAAGCTTCTCCATGTGCGAGCGGATCAAGCCCGGTTGCCTGACGGCAAAGTCGCAGTACGCGAATACATCAAGCATCCCGGCGCGGTAGTCATCATACCGTTGCTCGACAATGGCGAGTTGGTGCTGGAACGCCAGTATCGCTATCCCCTGCAGCGGGAGTTTTATGAGCTGCCTGCCGGAAAAATCGATGCTGGCGAAGACCCGCTCAGGTGTGCCCAACGGGAACTACTGGAGGAAACAGGCTACACGGCGAAAAGCTGGCGTTATATCGCCACCTTGCACCCTTGTATCGGTTATTCGGACGAGAAGTTGATCTATTACCTTGCGGAAGGTCTTACCTTCAGGGGCGCAAGCCTGGATGACGGCGAGCATCTGGAGGTGCTCACTTTAGGATTACCGACGGCGCTGGAGTGGGTAAAAACGGGAAAAATATCCGACAATAAAACGGTTTCCGGTCTGTTTTGGGCAGAGAAGCTATTGAATGGCACATGGTAAATGATAAGCGGTTTCGATTCGCCAGGCACGATCGCTACGCCGTTATAACTTCCTGCTTCCTCCGTTGCGCCCCATAAACCTGCTGCTGCTTTTCGCTCTAATCGAGCAATTCCCTTTTACCATTTCTCTCCGAAAGGCCGAAGATCAAGCTCGAATGTCCAGGCCTGTGATTGCTGTTGCGTGAGGAAGTAAACGGCTTCCGCTATCTGAGAAGGTTCCATGAAGAATTCATCAGGCTTGCCTTCCATGTGCTGCCGGGTTCGCTGCAAATTCAGGATACCGTCGAGGATCACGTAGCTGACATGAATCCTTTCAGGGCCGAGGTACCGCGCCAATGATTGCGCAAGACCGCGCTGGCCCGCTTTTGCAGACGCAAAAGGAGCGAAGTTGGCGCCGCCTTTAATTGATGCGGTCGCGCCGATAATGACTATGTTACCGGTTCCCGCAGCGCGCATATCGGGAAGCACTTCTTTTACTGTCTGGAACAGCCCGCGGCAATTGACTTCCCAAGCGTCCTGGAAACTTTCCAGCGTCGCGTCATCTATGTTCTGAAATGCGCCTGCGCCAGCGTTGTATATTAGAACATCCACCGGGCCGAACTGCTGGCGGATTTGCGCAAAAACCTCGGATGCGGTCTCCGTATCCTTGACATCGTACTGAAATGCACGGGAACCCTTTATTTTCCCGGCGATTTTATTCAGTTTCTCTTTATTGCGGGCGCAAAGCGCCACCCGATAACCATCCTCCGCAAACCGCGCGCCCATAGCAGCGCCGTTACCAGGACCGGCACCGACAATCACACAAACTCCTTTATCCATTTATTTGACTCCAATGAAGAAGCAGTTGGCCGTACAGGTTGACTATATAACAATGGTAAACCGCACAGCGATGATCAGGCTATCTGCTTGGCACAGATGATATTTTTTAGGTAGTGCGCTATCGCTCGGAGGCGATATGATCTCCATTGAGAAAATGGTTGGGCAAGGGTTTATTTTAAAGCAAAAAATTTGTTGAACCAAAGAACAACGACGCATGAGAATCCGATATCGGCATACCTCGTCTCATATCACCCATGTTTATTATGCATAGTGCAGTGGTAGCGTAAATTCAAGCCGCAGGTTTGTATTTTGAAAAGAAAGCAAACCGGATTTTTGAAGGTGGTTCAGGCACGCCAAGGGGCCGAAATTCGCCAACCTGGCACAGTATGCATGGGCTCATGGCCTTGGTGTGAACCCGCCATCTCCCGACCGACAAGCCCGCGCAGGGCACCAGTATCGAAAGTTTTATGGAGCTTTCCTCGATAGACGCCTGAATATCCATCGGTTCTCGACCTCAAGCAATCGGGGAGGCCCTCAGGGTCAGACACCATTATTTCACTCCCGAATACGAATACCGCAAGTAGCCACTCACCAGTCGTTTACGGTATAGTCCTTCCGATTTGAAAAACTGACAGTACGCAACTCCCACCCCGTGAAAAAAAGAAACCCGGCACCGCTTCATCTAGCCCGGATGTTTCATAAATTCGCGTGATGATCGCAGGATTGGGAGATTTTGTGAAAGAGTGGCGTAGTTATTCATATGCCCGACTGAACGAAATTTTCATACGGAACAAAAGACCAGCAAGGGCGCGCGCCAATTTATGAAACATCCGGGCTAGAGTGATTGACAGTGATAAAAACGAGTAACCCGCCCCAAAATTTTTCTACACTCCCTCCCGATTGTGTGTTGAACGCGCTGGAAAGCGTGGGCTTCCGCAGCGATGGCCGCCTGTTGGCGCTCAACAGCTACGAGAACCGTGTCTACCAGATCGGCATGGAAGAGAGCGCGCCGCTGGTGGCAAAATTTTATCGCCCCGAACGCTGGACGGATGCCGCGATATTGGAAGAACACGCCTTCGTTCAGGAGTTGGCCGAGCGCGAAATCCCTGTCGTGCCCGCGCTGGTGCTGAATGGAAAAACCCTGCACAATTTTGAAGGATTCCGCTTCGCTGTTTTTCCAAAACATGGCGGCCGTGCGCCCGAACTGGAAAACCGCGACACGCTGGAATGGATGGGGCGATTCCTCGGACGCATCCACGCCATTGGCGCACTCAAGCCGTTTCGCGAACGTCCCTCACTGGATATAGCCAGCTTCGGCAAACAACCGCGAGACTATCTGCTGACGCATGAATTCATTCCGGCTGATCTCAATGCAGCCTATCGCAGTGCGGTGAATCAGGCACTGGATGGCGTCAGCCACTGCTTTGCGCGCGCGGGTGAAGTGAGCGCCGTGCGTCTGCATGGTGACTGTCATGCGGGCAATGTGCTTTGGACGGGCGACGGTCCGCACTTTGTGGATTTTGATGACAGTCGCATGGCACCGGCAGTGCAGGACCTGTGGATGTTGTTGTCGGGGGACCGCTCCGATATGGTACGGCAATTGAGCGACGTGTTGGCCGGATATGAGGATTTTTGCGATTTCGACCAACGCGAATTGCATCTGGTCGAGGCGCTACGCACGCTGCGCCTGATCCATTATGCAGCCTGGCTAGCGCAGCGCTGGGATGATCCCGCCTTCAAGCAGGCGTTCCCGTGGTTCAACACCCAGCGCTATTGGCAGGATCGCATCCTTGAGTTGTACGAACAGATTGCGCTGATGGATGAGCCGCCGCTGTGGCAGGCGTAACGTTGCTCACATGTGTTCATGTTGTGGCAAAAATAATAATTTGAGAAATTCAGACAAATCTTGCAGCTTTCGGTGGATATGGATATAAATGCGAAAACGATGTGCTGCCCATGCGGCTGCACAGAGGAAACAGCGAAACCGATGGGAACCCGGCCACGCTCCCCTTTATCGGACCGCAACAAAACATACGTCGGCTGCTGCGGCCGCTATCTGGATGATGGCGAAGCGGCTCCCACTGCAGAAGCATTGATGCGCTCACGCTACACCGCCTATACCCTCGGTCGTGAAGATTATCTGCTGAGGACCTGGCACCACAGTACACGTCCCTCTTCACTTGAACTTGCAAACAAACCGCACAGCGCGCACTGCAAATGGCTGGGGCTGGAAGTGAGGCGTCATGAACAGCTAGAGCCGGACAGTATGTTGGTGGAATTTGTGGCGCGCTATAAGGTGGACGGTCGGGCGCGTCGTTTGCATGAAATCAGCCGTTTTGTGCGCGAGGCCGGGCAGTGGTTCTATATTGATGGCGAAGCGTCTTAGATTCTGAAGCGGAGCAATCAGTCTTCTTAAGCGTTATAAATGTCAGGTCGCATGTCGTAGCGCGTAAGACGTAGGGCAATGGAATGGACACCTCCTGCCTAAACGGCATCGTAATGTGCCACCGCGTACGACGCGCTCAAGCCATTGCCCGGTTTCTTGCGTTGGCTCGTGGCACCGTCGTTTCAATGCTTCTTTGATCACCACCAGCGTCTTGCGCATACGCGCTTTGCTGGTCAGCCTGACGACTTCAAACCACCCTCTTTTCGACTTGCTACAGCAATGGGTAAAACCCAAAAAATCAAACACATCAGGCTTACCTTCCTCTTGACCGGCTTACCCACCGCGGCGAACGTTCATGGTCTGGTTAGCGACCACGCCCGCCGCCGTGGATAAGTCTACGTTTCCGCTTTTCTTTTTTAACTGCCTACAATCGCAACACCGAAGGGACATTTCTACTTTGCGTTGACACATACCCAGTTAGAGTGAGTGTATTAGCTTACGCTATGTTAAGATACGTTACACGTGTAACGTGTTTAGGAGACTCGATATGCATAAACGGATGACCATTACCCTTGATGAAGCGGTGTACGAAGGACTTTACCGAACAGTTGGCAAACGCCGTATGAGTCAGTTTATTGAGGACTTGGTAAGACCACATGTCATGGATACCTCACTGGATGATGGGTACCGCGCAATGGCTGCCGACAAGGAACGTGAGACTGAAGCAAGGGATTGGAGCAACGCCCTTGCTAGAGACATGGCCGATGAAGCGCGGTGAAGTGTGGTGGGTTGAATTTGATCCGGCAGTAGGGAGCGAGATTCATAAGACACGTCCCGCCGTCATTATCAGCAATGACGCCGCCAACCGGAATCTGGCGCGGGTTGTCGTGGTGCCTCTGACCAGTAACACAGAACGCCAATATCCAGGTGAGGCGTTGGTGACGATTAACGAAAAACCGGGCAAGGTGATGGCCGATCAGATTATGGCATCGGATAAGATACGTCTGAAAAAGCAGCTGGGTGCCTTGTCAAAAACCGATATGCTGGCAGTGGAGGACGCAATCTTGGTCCATTTGGGGATGCCCAGGTAAACGTCGCCGTCTTTCAAGCCATGCTTAGGATCAGGATATTTCCGAGCCGGAACTGGTGAAGCATTGTTTCGCTAAAACCTTTCTCATAACCAACCCAAAGAAATGAGATACAAGGACTTGGTAAGTATGGTGACTATTGCCATCGGCGTATTCATGGCAGAGGCAAACGCAGGCAAAAAAGACAGCACACCCAAACACGGGGACTAGTATGGATGATGGCAAGGACGGGCTTTGGCACGGTACTGCTGTTGGAAGCGGCTGCGCCCGAGGCAAAATGTGCATGATCCGTAGTCGTCCCTGAAAAACTTGTTTTTCAGTCAGTCAATTGTAAGTTTGGTATTTTGCTTGCCAGCAATTGATTGAGGCTGATCCGAAAACGGGCGCATAAAAGCGCCAACCGGCGCAGGATCTTGCGCAGGTTGTGGCCT
>NZ_FMUF01000009.1:0-132336 GCF_900100985.1 Nitrosospira sp. Nsp1 | reverse complement strand
GTTCCAGCCGCATCCGGAAAAGATCATCACAACCACTGCGTGCTTGCTTCTTTGGCTTCATCTCAATTCACCAGAAATGAGGGGGTAACAACCCTGATTCTGGCAAATTCCACGCTTTTTGAATACCCCAAACGTCAATATTTGTGCGGGTTTGGAGGGTATTTCAGGGGCGACTCCGTAGTCCCGCCGAGGGACTGGCAATGGCAGCGGGTGACGTATTGGTGGCCCCTTCCACAGACCCGGCCTAGACGCCCTTATTCCTCAAGGCGGGTGCGCTGATCATGGAGACCGGCGGCCACCTTTCCCCCGGCGCCATCGTGGCGCGGGAATTCGGCATCCCGACAGTGGTGAATCTGCCAGGCATTCTCGATCGACTTCACGACGGCAACCAGGTGGAAGTGGATGGAAGCCAAGGCACGTTGCGCCGCCTGTGATCGGATCAGTACAGCGATAGCCCCTGCCCGGTCAGGCTATTCGTATCCGCCGGCGGATTTACTCCGCAAAGAACTCCCGCACCTTATCCATCCATGATTTGGCACGGGGGCTGTGGCGAGGGCCATCTTCCTGATTGATCACTTCCAGTTCCTGCAACAGCTCTCTCTGACGCGCCGTGAGCTTGACCGGGGTCTCCACTACCACATGACATAATAGATCGCCCTGGTTATTGCTGCGCACACCTTTGATGCCCTTGCCGCGTAATCGGAATATTTTTCCACTCTGAGTTTCAGCGGGAATCCTGATTTTAGCGTGGCCGTCGAGCGTAGGAATTTCAATTTCCCCGCCGAGCGCTGCAGTGGTAAAGCTTATGGGCATTTCGCAGTGCAGATCATTGTGGTCGCGCTGAAAGACAGAATGAGGAGTGAGCTGGATAACGACATACAAATCCCCCGGAGGACCATTGTTGACCCCGGCTTCACCCTCCCCGGATAAACGGATACGGTCGCCTTCATCCACCCCGGCAGGAATCTTCACCGCTAGGGTCTTATGGTGCTTGACGCGTCCCGAACCGCCGCACGTAGCGCATGGGCTCGAGATAAATTTCCCGCTTCCATGGCATTTGGGGCAGGTTTGCTGAATCGAGAAAAACCCTTGCTGCATCCTGACCTGGCCGTGACCGTTGCAGGTGGGGCATGTAACGGGTGAAGTACCGGGCTTGGCGCCATTCCCATGGCAGGTTCCGCACGCATCCATCGTCGGGATGCGGATCTTGGTTTCCGTACCGCGTGCCGCCTGCTCCAGCGAAATTTCCAGGTTATAGCGCAGGTCCGCACCGCGATAGACATTGGCCTGCCCTCCACGCCCCCCGAAGAGGTCGCCGAATATATCGCCGAATGCGTCGGAAAATCCCTGGGCACCCGCGCCCGCCATATTGGGATCCACGCCGGCATGGCCATGCTGGTCGTATGCTGCGCGCTTCTTCGAGTCCGACAGTATTTCGTAGGCTTCCTTGGCCTCCTTGAAATGCTCTTCCGATTTGGGATTATCCGGATTGCGGTCCGGATGATGTTTCATCGCCAGTCTGCGATAGGCTTTTTTTATATCCTCTTCGCTGCTGTCGCGGTTAACGCCCAGAACTTCATAGTAATCGCGTTTGTTCATGTCAGTTTTAATGGAAAATCGGAAGTGCGGGGACGATAGCCGATACTGTTTTGCCTATTCCCGTAATAGGCAAAACGCAGAATGCAGAAGAATGGCTCTCCGCATTGCTGCGCTTTGACGTTTCTGTGCTTACTTATTTCTTGTTCTTGACTTCTTCAAACTCGGCATCTACTACCTCGCCTTCAACAGGTTTTTCGCCCCCGCCATGTGAAGCGTGCTCCGCACCCGGCTGAGCCTGCTGACCCTGCTCCTGCGAATACATCTTCTCCGCCAGTTTATGCGAGACCTCGGCCAGGGCCTGAGTCTTGGCCTCGATGACATCCTTGCTATCCGATTTCAGCGCATCCTCCGCCTCTTTCAGCGCATCTTCTATTTTGGACTTTTCATCGGCATCCAGTTTTTCGCCATGCTCCTTCAATGTTTTTCTCACCGAATGGATCATGGCGTCACACTGGTTGCGGGCGGTGACCAGTTCCAGCGTTTTATGATCCTCTTCGGCATGCGCCTCCGCATCTTTGACCATGCGCTGTACTTCCTCATCCGAGAGGCCGGAGCTTGCCTGAATCTTGATTTTATTTTCCTTCCCCGTCGCCTTATCCTTGGCGGATACGTGCAGTATGCCATTTGAATCGATATCGAATGCCACCTCGATTTGCGGCATGCCGCGCGGTGAGGGCGGAATATCGCTCAGATTGAATTGACCGAGGCTCTTGTTGCCGGACGCCATCTCGCGCTCACCTTGCAGTACATGAATGGTCACCGCAGTCTGATTTTCCTCGGCCGTCGAAAATACCTGTTGCGCCTTGGTCGGAATGGTGGTGTTTTTCTGAATCAACTTCGTCATCACACCGCCCAGCGTTTCGATGCCCAACGATAACGGGGTAACATCCAGCAGCAGCACGTCCTTGACCGAACCCTGCAACACACCACCTTGAATGGCCGCACCGACCGCAACCGCTTCGTCCGGATTGACGTCCTTGCGCGGTTCCTTGCCGAAAATTTCCCTGACCTTATCCTGAACCTTGGGCATACGGCTCTGCCCACCCACCAGAATAACGTCATCGATATCGGAAGTCTTTACTCCGGCGTCCTTGATAGCAATCCGGCAAGGTTCCATGGTTCGGTCGATCAACTCTTCCACCAGGCTTTCCAGCTTAGCCCGGGTAATTCTCACCGCGAGATGTTTCGGTCCCGAAGCATCCGCCGTAATGTAGGGCAGGTTGACCTCCGTTTGCTGACTGGATGAAAGTTCAATCTTGGCTTTTTCCGCCGAATCCTTTAGACGTTGCAGTGCAAGCATGTCTTTTTTCAGGTCTATGCCGGTTTCCTTCCTGAATTCATCCACTAGGTATTCGATGATGCGCGAGTCGAAATCCTCACCGCCCAGGAAGGTATCTCCGTTCGTGGCCAACACTTCAAACTGGTGCTCACCCTCTACTTCCGCGATTTCGATAATGGAAATATCGAAAGTGCCACCGCCCAGATCGTACACGGCGATCTTGCGGTCACCCTCTTTTTTATCCATGCCGAAAGCCAGGGCTGCCGCAGTCGGTTCATTGATGATGCGCTTGACTTCCAGGCCGGCGATGCGTCCCGCGTCTTTTGTCGCTTGACGCTGGGAATCGTTGAAATAGGCAGGAACGGTAATAACGGCTTCGGTAACGGGTTCACCCAGATAATCCTCCGCGGTCTTTTTCATTTTTATCAACACTTGTGCCGATATTTCCGGCGGGGCGATCTTCTTGCCGCGCACCTCTATCCAGGCGTCATTGTTGTCGGCCTTGACGATGCTATAAGGCACCATTTTGATATCCTTTTGCACCATCTCCTCGTTGAACCGACGTCCAATCAGGCGTTTCACCGCAAATAACGTGTTCTTGGGATTAGTGACCGCCTGACGTTTGGCTGAAGCACCCACCAGAATTTCGCCATCTTCCGTATAGGCGACAATGGACGGCGTTGTACGAGCCCCCTCTGAATTTTCTATGACTTTGGGCTTGCCGTTTTCGATGACAGCCACACATGAGTTGGTGGTACCGAGGTCAATGCCGATAATTTTTGCCATGATTTGGATCCTTGTTAGTAGTTGGTATCGAATATTCGGCTATGCGATATATTCGTCTGTGCAGAAAATGGGGATCAAGAATGTAATTTCAAGTCTCTCCGGCCTTGGAAACAGACACTAATGCCGGTCGAATCACCCGGTCGTTCAAAACGTAACCTTTCTGCATCACCTGTACTACCGTATTGGGGGCAAGGTCAGAATTTACCGTACACATAGCCTGATGCAGATGTGGATCAAATTTCGCACCTTCCGGATTGATCACCTTGATATTGAATTTTTCGAAAACGGTAGTCAGTTGCTTTAGCGTCAATTCCATTCCGCTCTTGAAATTCTCGACCGTCGCGTTTTCCACCGCCAATGCGGCTTCCAGGCTGTCCATCACTGCGAGCAGTTCAGTGGAAAAGTTCTCTACTGCATATTTATGGGCGCTGGCAATGTCTATTTGCGCACGCTTTCTTATATTTTCCGCATCCGCCTTGGCGCGCAACCATGCATCATGATGCTCCTCCGCATCGAGCTCGGCTTTTTTCAGTAACTGTTCCATACTCGGCATCGATTCTGTCGCCGGTTCCAGCGTCTTGTCTCCGTTGACTTTGGCTTCGGACGCGCTTGCTTCATCCGTCGCTGCAGTCAATTCCGTCGGGTCTGATTGGGGTCGATTCAATTCCGTCATGGCGCTTCTCCTAATTTCGTTCATCACTATATCGGGATAGTTTTTTCAATTTCAAGCTCTAGCAGTCTGTCGGACTTAAAGGAAATCGACTGCGAGTCTTCAAGCTCGACAGGCTGCTGGGGAATATCACGGCAGGCTGAGCAAGACCTCGGTTGGGCATGTTGCTGAAAGACCGGCAAGCATCACAGACGCTGCGCCCGCCTTGTATCTTCGGCTTGTACCCACTCGCCAAGCTGAAGATCGGAAACAAACCGGCACTCAAGAATCAGCTGTCTTCAATGCCGATTTTTCGGGCCAACGCAGCGGCATCGCCAATATAATTCTGTGGCATCATTTTGCGTAAGCGTATTTTTTCGCTTTCCGGCAGGGTGAGGTCATCGATAAATTTATGCAATGTCTCTTTATTGATACCCTCTTTGCCCCGAGTCAACTCTTTCAACTGCTCATACGAATCCGATATGCCATGGCGGCGCATTACCGTCTGGATCGGTTCGGCCAAAACCTCCCAGGCATTTTCCAGATCTTCCATCAAACGTTCCGGATTGACTTCCAGCTTGCTCAATCCGTTGCTGCAGGAACCATATGCCAGCAACGTGTGCCCCAACGCCACCCCCATGTTGCGAAGCACAGTGGAGTCCGTTAGATCACGCTGCCAACGGGATATCGGGAGCTTCTCGCTCAAATGGCGCAACAAGGCGTTGGCGATGCCGAGATTACCTTCGGAGTTTTCGAAATCTATCGGATTGACCTTGTGCGGCATCGTTGAAGAGCCAATTTCACCTTCTCTGGTTTTTTGCTTGAAGTAGGCAAGAGAGATATACCCCCACATGTCGCGATTAAAATCCAGCAGTACCGTATTGACACGGGCATAGGCGTCAAACAACTCCGCCATTGCGTCGTGCGGTTCGATCTGTGTCGTGTAGGGGTTGAATTTCAGGCCAAGTTTTTCTACAAACTCCTGCGCGAATTTTTCCCAGCCGAAAGCGGGGTATGAAGCGAGATGGGCGTTGAAGTTGCCTACCGCGCCATTGATTTTTCCCAGTATGGCCACGCCCGCCAGCCGTTCACGCGCCCGCAGCAGGCGATATGCGAAATTGGCAAGTTCCTTGCCAACTGTAGTGGGGGTGGCGGGTTGACCATGCGTTCGGGCGAGCATGGGCGTATCAGCCATTGCATGCGCCATCTGTATGAGCCTGCCGATGATTTTTCCCAACGCCGGCAACATTACTCTGTCGCGGCTGTGCATCAGCATCAATCCGTGAGAAAGATTATTGATGTCTTCCGACGTACACGCAAAATGGATGAATTGCGCGATTCGCGCGACCTCGGCATTCTTGATCAGACGTTCTCTGAGCCAGTACTCGACCGCCTTGACGTCGTGGTTGGTTCTTGCCTCGATGAATTTGACCGCTTCCGCGTCGGCCTCGGAAAAATTCGTCGCGAGCGCATCAAGCTGTGCAATGGTGGCGGGAGAAAATGGCGGCGCTTCGGCAATGCCTGGTGCGTTACTCAAGGCCTTGAGCCATTCTATTTCCAACTGGACACGGTACCGGATCAGCGCAAACTCGCTGAAGTACGGCCTCAGGTCTGCGACCTTTGCGCTATAACGCCCATCCAGGGGAGAGAGTGCGGTGAGAAAAGATGAATTCATGTTCTGTTTCCGGGTTATTGTCACCGGTAGGGCATTCTAGCAGCCTGTCGGACTTAAAGGAAATCGGTTGCAAAAGCGTCTGGACGGTTCATATCTCGCCGCTTTTTCGGCCAAACAGAAATAACTACTGGTCTTCAATATCCTCAAAACCCGCCCTCACCCGTTCACTTTTCCGCTGCGATTCTTCAAGCCCGACAGGCTGCCGGCATAGGCACTCGCCCGGACTATGTCATGCACCGCGCTGCGGAAAGCCGATATAATGCCTTTTGATAATTCCCCTCAAGGCTGATCATGAAGCTTATCGGATCGCTCACGAGTCCTTACGTTCGCAAGACGCGCATCGTTCTGGCTGAAAAACACATCGGTTATACTTTTGAGCTGGAGGCTCCCTGGAACGCCGATAGTCACGTATCGGATCACAACCCGCTTGGAAAAGTGCCGGTGCTGATTATGGACGACGGCACCAGCCTGTTCGACTCGCGCGTGATTGTCGAGTATCTCGATAGTGTCAATCCAGTATCCCGTTTACTTCCTGAATCCAACCGGCGCAGAATCATGGTCAAGCGCTGGGAGGCGCTAGCGGACGGCATTTGTGACGCCGCCGCCGCGATATTCCTCGAACGTAAACGGAATGACGCGCAACAAAGCGTGGAGTGGATTTCCCGCCAGCAGAAAAAAGTGATACGGGGCCTGGAAACCGCTGCTCACGAACTGAGTGATAAAAAATGGTGCGACGGGAACGTCTATACGCTGGGCGATATTGCATTAGGATGCGCGCTGGGTTACCTGGCTTTTCGGTTTCCTCAAATCGACTGGCGCGATACCTTTCCCAATCTTGCCGATCTTTCCGACAGGCTGGAAAAGCGCGCCGCCTTCATGGAGACAGTCCCGGTAGCCTGATAAATGGCTCAGGGAATCCTTACTCGTCTTCCCTCGCTTGATCGTCTGTAATTATCCCTCCCCCAAGACATACCTTGCTCTCATAAACCACCACGGATTGTCCCGGTGTCACGGCCCACTGCGGCTGAGCAAACTCGATTTCGCATTTGCTGTGATCAACATAAGCGATCGCACACGGGGCATCCGCCTGGCGATAACGGGTCTTGGCGGCATAAACCCAGTTGCAATGGGGCGCATGGCCGCTTATCCATGTCAGTTCGGCCGCGGTAAGCGAGGGCTTGAATAAATCAGGATGATCGTGCCCCTGCACCACGATCAGGACATTTCGCGCCATATCCTTGTTCGCAACGAACCAGGGTTCGCCACCGCCCTCTCTTGTTCCGCCAATGCCCAGCCCCTGCCGCTGGCCGATGGTGTAGTACATCAAGCCGGTATGCTCGCCCATGACGTTGCCAGCCGGCGTTTTTATCTCGCCCGGCTCATGCGGCAAGTAGCGATGGAGAAACTCCCTGAAAGGCCGTTCACCGATAAAACAAATCCCGGTGCTGTCTTTCTTGGAAAAATTGGGTAATTTGTAATCTCTGGCGATCTTGCGTACGTCGCGCTTGTAAAGATGCCCGATAGGAAACAGGGTCCGGGATAATTGCGCCTGGTTCAAACGATAGAGAAAATAGCTCTGATCCTTGGTTCCGTCTTCACCTTTCAACAACTGGAACATTCCGTTTTTTTCTTGCACCTGGGCATAATGACCGGTAGCGATAAAGTCGGCGCCGAGCCCGGCGGCGTGTTCAAGAAATGCCTTGAACTTGATCTCGGCGTTACATAACACATCCGGATTGGGCGTTCTCCCGGCCTGGTATTCCGCCAGGAAGTGGCTGAATACCCGCTCCTTGTACTCGACCGAAAAATTTACCGCTTCCAGCGGGATCCCGATGATATCCGCAACCGATGCGGCATCGATCAAATCCTGGCGGGACGAACAGTATTGGTCGGTGTCGTCATCTTCCCAATTCTTCATGAAGAGGCCGACTACGTCGTAACCCTGCTGTTTCAACAGCAAAGCGGCGACAGATGAATCAACCCCGCCAGACATGCCAACGACTACGCGCGTTTTGCTCATGGTTTAAACCTAAACCCGGCAGTCGGACGCGTATGCGTGTGAAAGGATTTCCAGTGGATAATGCTTTCCGGCCACATGGTCTTCGATGCATTTCATTACTAACGGACTGCGATGGCAATAGGTCGTCTCGCGGATTTCCTCGATGCCGAACCACCCCGCGCGCACTATACCCGTGTCTAATACCCGATCCGGATCAAAATCGATGACGGAACCGTTAAAAGCAAAACGAATGAAGGTAATGTTGTCCGTTTCGGAGTGCCAGTGATAGATACCCAGGACCGATTGCGGGACAAACGTGTAGCCCGTTTCCTCCAGGGTTTCCCGAATTGCGCCCTGAATGATCGATTCACCCGGCTCCAGGTGGCCCGCCGGTTGGTTAAACAGTAAACCGCTACCCGTTTGTTCCTCGACAAGCAGGTACTTTCCTTCTCTTTCGATGACTGCTGCAACGGTGACGTTGGGTTTCCAGATCATAATCTTTAACTTCGTTTATTGGAAAAATCGGATACAAGGATATATCGCAGCCGGCATTCTAGCGCCCTGATCAGGGGAAAGAAACAGCAAGTGGGATGGGCACTGTTCTCCGACGAGCCTGGCTATTTTTACATAGGTTGGGAAATATCGCCGTTAACGATTTTTCCGAGAAATCGTTTTCTGTGAAATTGGACTGATACCGATGTCGCCAGCATATCCGGCCGAGATAAGACGGGCGACTCAGCGCTGCAATCCGCATGCTTTCTCACGTTTGCCTGGTAGCATCGATTCCCAGTTCCAGACGGAATAAAGCATGTTAGCGCTTCTCTTCCAAATCCGGGTAAAATGTAGGGGTTTGACTAGCCAGTTAGCCAGTTTTCCGTTTACTCGTTTACTGTCTACGACAAACTCCACCGCTAACCGCTACCATCACCGAACACTCATATTGGAGAAACCATGTACCAGCACATCAAGCCGCCAGCCGAAGGCACGAAAATCCGCATAAATGCTGATTTTTCCCTGAGTGTGCCGGATAACCCCATTATTCCCTATATAGAGGGCGATGGTATCGGCGTGGATATAACGCCGGTAATGAAGGAAGTGGTGGATGCTGCAGTGAGTCGTGCTTATGGCGGAAAGCGCAAGATTACGTGGATGGAGATTTATGCTGGCGAAAAAGCCACTCGTATTTATGGTGAAAACGTCTGGCTGCCAGATGAAACATTGCAAGCCGCGGCGGAATATGCGGTTTCCATCAAGGGACCGCTAACCACCCCGGTAGGCGGGGGTATTCGCTCCATCAACGTCGCTTTGCGGCAGGAACTTGATTTATATCTATGCCTGCGTCCTGTACGCTATTTTCAGGGGGTACCCAGCCCGTTAAAGAATCCGGAAAAAACCGATATGATAATTTTCCGTGAAAATTCGGAAGACATTTATGCAGGTATTGAATGGGAAGCCGAGTCGGAAAATGCGAAAAAGATAATTAATTTTTTAACGGCGGAAATGGATGTAACCAAAATACGCTTCCCGCAAACATCGGGAATCGGTATCAAGCCCGTTTCCAGGGAAGGCACTGAGCGGCTGGTACGCAAGGCAATACAGTACGCAATTGACAACAAGCGCCACTCTGTGACACTGGTGCACAAGGGTAATATAATGAAATACACCGAGGGCGCCTTCAAAAATTGGGGCTATGAACTGGCTTCCAGAGAATTCAACGCCAGCCTGCTCGACGGCGGCCCGTGGATGAAGCTGCCGGAGGACAAAGGAGGCGTCATAATCAAGGACGTGATCGCGGATGCTTTTTTGCAACAGATTTTGCTGCGTCCGGAGGAATACGATGTAATCGCCACGCTGAACCTGAACGGCGACTATATTTCTGACGCGTTGGCGGCGCAGGTGGGTGGTATCGGCATAGCCCCCGGGGCGAACCTCAGCGATTCGATTGCAATTTTCGAGGCAACGCATGGCACTGCGCCAAAATATGCTGGCAAGGATCAGGTTAATCCGGGTTCCATCATACTATCCGCGGAAATGATGCTGAGGCACATGGGCTGGATCGAGGCGGCGGATCTGATTATCGAGGCGATTGAAAAAACGATCCAGGATAAAATTGTGACTTATGACTTTGCGCGTCAGATGACCCATGCGCAGAAGGTTTCGTGTTCGGGGTTCGGCCGGGCGCTGATTGAGCACATGCCGGCGTAGCTCATGATTAAAAAAGCCCCTTGGCGATTTCCGGCAAGGGGCTTTATATAATTTTGTATTGGATTACAGCATGATCGCGGCTAACCACGTCAGCCTGGAATCGTCAAACGTTAAGCAGACTGAATATTTGAAGCTTGTTTGCCCTTCGGACCTTGAGTAACCTCAAAACTTACTTTTTGACCTTCTTTAAGAGTTTTGAATCCGGACATATTGATTGCGGAGAAGTGAGCGAATAGATCTTCGCTACCATCATCCGGTGTAATGAAACCAAAACCTTTTGAATCGTTGAACCACTTTACTGTACCAGTTGCCATTTTTGCTTCCTATATAAAAAAACCGGGCCGGAAACCCGAACACTGTTTGAGTTTCAAGACCGCAAAACGGCTGTAACCGGTACTGCAGAGAACTTGAAGCCAAACGCCAAGAGCAGTTTTACGCAACTCTAGTATTCAAGTCAAGTGCTTAATCCACTTATTTTATAGAAATGCAACAGAATAATTTTCTGAGGGTACTTGAATATTTCGGTGTAATGGTCAAATATTATATTAAGAGGCAGAGATTTGCCCATTTCGCTCTAACTGATGAATAGCGAGACTGGAGACATGAAAGCAGGGAATCATGGAGATGTTGTACTGGAGGCTAAAAAGAGTAAACTCAAACCACCGCCAATGTTCAAGGTGATTTTGCTGAATGATGATTTCACGCCTATGGATTTCGTGGTGGCCGTGTTGCAGACTTTTTTTTCAAAGAATCGAGAACAGGCAACCCAAATCATGCTCAAAGTACATATGGATGGAGCGGGAATATGTGGAGTTTATCCCAATGATGTGGCTACCACCAAGGTTGAGCAGGTGGTCGCATTTGCGAGGCAGCATCAACATCCGCTAAGGTGCGTGATGGAGGAGACGTAAAATGATTGCCCAAGAGTTGGAAGTAAGTTTACACATGGCGTTTGTCGAGTCGCGACAGAAGCGGCATGAGTTCATAACGGTCGAGCACTTGTTATTGGCGCTGCTCGACAATCCGACCGCCGCGGAAGTGCTGCGCGCCTGCTCGGTGGATATGGACGATTTGCGTCGACTGCTGACAGAGCACGTTACGGAGAACACACCTACCGTGGGCGGCAGCGGCGAAGTGGATACACAGCCTACGCTAGGTTTTCAGCGCGTGATCCAGCGCGCGATTCTGCATGTCCAGTCTTCCGGGAAAAAAGAAGTCACCGGCGCCAACGTGCTAGTAGCGATATTTGGAGAGAAGGATTCCCACGCGGTTTATTTTCTTCATCAGAAAGGCATCACCCGTCTCGATGTAGTGAATTATATTTCTCATGGCATCAGCAAGGTATCCCAGGGAAGTCCCGCGAAATCCGAAAGCGAAGGCGATACAGACCAGGAAATGAGTGCGGGCGGCGCACTGGAAAGTTACGCGGTAAATCTCAACTCACTCGCGCTGGCGGGCAAGATCGATCCGTTGATTGGACGTGAGCGGGAGCTGGAACGCCTGATACAGACGCTATGCCGCCGCCGCAAAAATAATCCGTTGCTGGTGGGTGAAGCGGGCGTAGGCAAGACCGCTATCGCTGAGGGGCTGGCAAGGCGGATTATCGAAAATGATGTTCCCGAAATTCTTGCGCATCATCAGGTTTATGCGCTCGATATGGGCGCACTGCTGGCCGGGACTAAATACCGGGGGGACTTCGAACAGCGCCTGAAGGCGGTGTTGAAGCAGCTACTCGACAGTTCCAACGCCATTCTTTTCATTGATGAGATTCATACGTTGATCGGTGCGGGGGCCGCTTCCGGCGGTACGCTGGACGCTTCCAATCTTCTTAAACCGATACTTAATACCGGTCAGCTGAAATGTATCGGCGCAACGACTTACAGCGAATACCGGGGAATTTTTGAAAAAGACCATGCCCTATCGCGTCGCTTCCAGAAAATCGACGTACTCGAACCCAGCGTGGAAGAAACGGTCTCCATATTACGCGGCCTGAAAGCCCGTTATGAGGCGCACCATGGTGTCAAATATACGGCCATTGCGCTTACCACGGCGGCAGAATTATCGGCGCGCTTCATTAATGACCGGCATTTGCCGGACAAGGCGATAGATGTCATCGACGAAGCCGGTGCAGCGCAGCGTATTCTGCCGAAGTCGAAGCAGCGCAAGGTAATCAGCAAACATGAGATCGAAAACATCATTGCCAAAATTGCGCGAATCCCGGCACAAAATGTCTCCAGCGATGACCGGAGCACGCTAAAAGTGCTGGATCGAGATCTGAAAGCAGTGGTATTTGGTCAGGACAAGGCCATCAACGCGCTGACAGCGGCAATAAAGATGGCAAGAAGCGGCTTGGGCAATCCACAAAAGCCCGTTGGCTCATTTCTTTTTTCCGGCCCTACCGGCGTTGGCAAAACCGAAGTCGCACGGCAGCTAGCTTATGCATTGGGCATTCATCTTCACCGCTTCGACATGTCTGAATACATGGAGCGGCATGCTGTTTCACGCCTGATCGGCGCCCCGCCGGGATATGTCGGTTTCGACCAGGGCGGTTTACTTACCGAGGCCATCATCAAGCAGCCTTATTCGGTACTGCTACTGGATGAAATTGAAAAGGCGCACCCGGATATTTTCAATATCCTGCTGCAGGTGATGGATCACGGCACGTTGACCGACAATAATGGCCGCAAGGCGGATTTCCGCAACGTGGTAATTATCATGACCACGAATGCGGGCGCCGAAGCGCTCAGCAAGGCCTCCATGGGCTTCACCACAGGTGCGCAGGCAGGCGATGAGATGGCTGATATCAAACGCATGTTTACGCCTGAATTCCGCAACCGGCTGGATGCGATCATTTCCTTTGCATCCCTGAATACGGACGTGATTCTGCGTGTGGTGGATAAATTCCTGATGCAGCTTGAAACACAGCTGCACGAGAAGAAAGTGGAGGCGATATTTACCGATGCGCTGAGAGAATACCTCGCCAAAAACGGCGCTGATCCTCTGATGGGCGCCCGCCCCATGGCCCGGCTCATTCAGGACACTATTCGCAGCGCCCTGGCGGATGAGCTACTATTCGGACGTCTGGCCAACGGTGGCAAAGTGACGGTGGATATCGGTGCCGATAACAAGGTGAAACTTCAGTTTGAGGAAGAAGCCGCCGCTGCTGTATAAGCATTGATCTCATCAACGCAGTAAAAACAAAAAAGGCGCGATCAGCGCCTTTTTTGCGTCGGTAATGCCTGGGTAGTCTGAAGTTTGGCCGAACAACAGTTACTTACCTTCGGTTTCATACTTGAAAGACAGATTCACTCTTGCACGATACGCAGCGACCTTGCCATCCTCGATTACCATATCCAGCTTCACTATTTCCGCAACCCTCAGGTCGCGCAATGTTTTTGACGCCGTCTCGACGGCATTTCTGGCTGCGTCCTCCCATGAGGTCTGGCTGGTTCCGATTATCTCTGTAATTCGATAGATACTATCTCCCGACATGATTTTTCTCCTTCCAGGGTAAGCAATAAAAAAGGTTGCCGAGCGAACTCAGCGCAGCAATCTCAACGCGAATTTCAGTTTATGGCTAACCTCGGTGGATTGCAAATCCATGCTCGGTTACCGAGAGATGATATCAACCGCAGCCTGTATAAACCTGATCGGCGGCACTTGATCAGTCCTGCGGAGGCGTTTGCGCGTTACAGGTTGATAACGATATCATATCTGCGATTCAGTAGCGCTGCTCTCAAGCACAGCCGGTGCGCCAGCGCCGCTTGTCAGCCGGCAACTACGCGCTGGGTAATATATCCCAGTGCTTCATCCACCTGGTCGATGAGAATAAGGCATAACTCTCCGGCTTGCAGGTTGGCAAAGGCAGTATCGATCGCCACAAACTCGCCGCGAATCTCCTTGACGTCGCGGGCACGCTTCGCATTCTTCAGACCCTGCCGCAACAGGCTCAGCACTTCCCCATCGGCTCGGCCTCTTTGACACTTGTCCTGATAAAGCACCACCTCGTCAAAAGCATCACCGAGAATCTTGGTCTGTTGACGGATGTCCTCGTCGCGGCGATCGCCCGCGCCGCTGATCACGACTGAGCGCCGCTTGGCCGGCATCTTATCGATAGCGAGCACAAGCGCCCGGATTGCATCCGCATTGTGTCCGTAGTCTGCAATAAGCGTGGCGCCCCGGTGGCTGAAGAGATTGAAACGGCCTGGTGCGGTTTGCGTGTCGCTGACAAAACCAGCTAACCCGGCACGTATGACTTCCCAGTCGAGACCAAGCGCCCAGCCCGCTCCAGTGGCAGCCATTGCGTTTTCGATCTGGAATACGATGGCCCCGTTCTGCGTGAGAGGAATTCCCGCCAGCGTCAGGCGGTGTTCAACACCCGCTTCCGAAGCGACGATCGAATCACCATCGAGATAAATGACGCGCTTGCCTCGCACCCGATGTTTCACTATCACGGGATTGCGGGGATCACGGGCGAAAAATGTGACCGAACCCGGGCAGTGGGCCGCCATGCTTGCCACAAGGGGGTCAGCCGCATTGAGCACGGCGACGCCGGTACCCGGTGTAACATTTTGAACGACGATGCGTTTGACGGCAGTCAAATCCTCTACCGTGTTGACGTGTGAAAGGCCAAGATGATCGCCTCCACCGATATTGGTCACCACAGCTACTTGGCAACAATCGAAACCCAGTCCCTCGCGCAGCAGGCCGCCCCGCGCCGTCTCGAAAACCGCCGCATCGACATCGGGGTGAAGAAGAACTTTCTTTGCACTCTTCGGGCCGCTGCAGTCGCCCGTATCGATGCGCTGGCCTTCAACATAGACACCGTCAGTACTGGTCATGCCGACACGCATGCCCTGACATTCGAGGATATTGGCAATCAGGCGGACGGTGGTGGTCTTGCCGTTGGTTCCCGTTACCGCCACAACGGGAATGCGCGCGTCATCCCCGTCTTTAAACATATTGGCGATAATCGCCTCTCCTATCGCACGCCCTGTGCCAAATGAGGGTTGCAAATGCATGCGAAGGCCTGGCACAGCATTGATCTCTATTACGGCGCCGTGCTCTTCAAGCGGATTCGACACGCTGTCGCAGACGATATCCACGCCACAGATATCGAGGCCTACCATTCGGGCAGCGGCTTCCACGCGCGCGGCAAGCTCGGGATGAACGTCATCGGTGACATCGGTGGCTGTTCCCCCGGTGGACAGGTTGGCGTTATTGCGCAGCACAACGCGTTCGCCTCTGGAGGGCACGGATTCCGGAGCCAAACCCTTGGTAGCCAGTTGGGCAACCGTAATTTCGTCAAAATAAATTTTAGTCAGTGCGTTCGCATGACCTTCACCACGTCGCGGATCACTATTTATCTGCTCAACCAATTGGCTAATGCTGTGCATGCCGTCGCCGACAACCTGCGGAGGGTCGCGCCGAGCAGCCGCGATCAACTTATTGCCGACCACCAGCATGCGGTAATCATTACCGGGAACACAACGCTCAACCAGGACCTCGTCGCTGATCTCAGCCGCTACCGCGTAGGCAGCGTCCACCTGTTCCCGGCTGGTCAGGTTCACGCCTACTCCCCTGCCCTGATTGCCATCCCGCGGCTTGACAACGACCGGGCCGCCTATTTCACAGGCAGCTATCCAGGCATCTTCCGCACTCGCTACCGGTCTGCCTGCCGCAATCGGGATACCGGCATTGCTCAGCAACGTTCTGGTCAGCTCCTTATCCTGCGCAATGGATTCCGCCACGAGGCTGGTTCGCCCCGTTTCCGCAGCCTGAATACGACGCTGGCGACTGCCCCAGCCAAACTGGACCATACTGCCATCGGTCAGCCGGCGAAAAGGAATATCGCGTGCCACAGCCGCACGGACGATCGCGCCGGTACTCGGCCCAAAACGTATCTCTTCATACCGTTCATGAAGACGACCGACGGCATCGGCGATGTCGAAGAAAGTATCCTCAATGGCGGCACGGCATAAGGTTAACGCGAATTCGATGGCAAGCCTGCCTACCGATTCTTCGCTGTACTCGACAATGACTTGATAAACGCCGGCTTCCAGCGTGCGAGTAGTTTTACTGAAGATCACCGGGCAACCGGCCTGTGTCTGCAGGCCAAGCGCAGCGCGCCCGAGCGCATGCGCCATGATCCCAGCTTCGGGCTGGAATGCTGGCTGGAGCAAATCGATTTGCGGAAATCGGTCGCGCAGCCGTGTCATGAAGCCTCTGGTTTCTACGAGAGATCCGGTTTCACCGCAAGAAACTATTGCTTCTATGGCTGTGTGGCGACTCCACAAATTAGGCCCACGCAATGCGCGGATAGACGATACTTTCATTGAAAGTTCTCCTGGTGCTTCTTGCTCATCCGGAGGTGCTGCTGATATGCATCTGATTTCCATGTCTTATTGGATGCTCGCGAAATTTTCAATCCCAACACGTATGAGAGCCGGTTCGATACCGAGCGCCCACGCAGCGCCCACCGCCGCCAGGACATTCTCGACTTCCGGAACGGCATGGCCGCCTTGGGTAAGCGGAACATCCGCTACCTTCCCCAGCACCAACTCGCTGGAACCGGTAACGAGCAGAATTTTACCATCTCGAACTATCACGGCCCGCTTGGCCTGTGCGCCTTTTATCTCCGCCGTATCGGCTAAACAATGTTTCCTGATAACAGGCAACTCAGGATCGAGGCTGAAGTAAATGACCTCGCCGTTGCACAGTGCAGCCATTTCAACCAACATTGCCTCCCTGGCGTTGAGTACCGCAGCACCCGTGGGCAACACCACATCCACTTGAGTGCGCAGTACATCGAAAACCTGCTTGGCGGTTTCGATATAGTGCCGCCCATAGTGCCGTTTCAGCTCGACATTGGTAATGATACCTACATGACATCCGTCGTAGGCCAGACCCTCACCCAGAATGCTATCGCTACCATTTTCAAAAACCGCGGCTTCTATCGAACGATTCGTCAGGATGTTGTTAGCCGTCTTCCATTTAGCATGATCGCCCTTATGGACTTGCCTGCGGTCGAGGTAAAACCCATCGCTGCATGCCAGTCCCGTATGTTTGCCGGACAACGCGAGTAGATGAGCGATAAGGTGCGCCACTGTGGTTTTACCATAGCTGCCAGTAATGCCGACGACCGGAACCCGGCCGTCTCCCTGGTTGGGGAAGAGATGCTCGACGATAGCTTCGCCAACGGGGCGCGGCGTACCGATGACAGGTTTGATGTGCATCAGCAAACCGGGCCCGGCATTGACCTCGACAATCGCCCCTCCCTGTTCGGCAAGTGGACGGGAAATATCCCTGGCAACGAGATCGACGCCGGCAATATCCAGCCCGACGATGCGGGCCGCAAGTGAAGCAGCCGCAGCGATGCTGGGATGTACTTCGTCAGTCACATCAAAAGCATGATTGCCATTACGCTGAATCAGAACTTCAAGACCGGCTTGCGGTATTGAATTGATGGTAAAGCCCTGGCGGGTGATTTCCATCATCGTTACGCCATCGATGCTGACCGGATTCAAGGGATGGTCTTCGCTTGTCCCGCGGCGCGGATCTGAATTGATCTGGTGGCGTATCAACTCGTCAATGGTTGATCTACCATCGCCGATCACTGAGACCGAATCGCCTCGGCTGGCCGCCACGAGGCGTCCGCCAACCACCAGCAAGCGGTGTTCCGTACCCGGAACATAACGTTCGACCAATACGCCGTCACCTTCTTCCAAAGCAGCGCGATAAGCGGACTCGACTTCTTCCTGCCTGCTCAGCTCAATAAAAACGCCACGTCCATGATTGCCATCGCTGGGCTTGACCACGACCGGCAGACCTATGTCCTGGGCGGCTGCCCATGCGTCTTCCGCACTATGAACACTGCGCCCGTCAGGGACTGAAACGCCGCAGGACTGAAGCAACACCTTGGTCAGGTCCTTGTCCCGCGAGATGCTTTCGGCAATGGCCGGCGTGAGATCGGTCTCGGCTGTCCATATACGCTGGCTTCGAGCGCCATAGCCGAGTTGCACGAGATTTCCCTTGGCGAGAAGGCGGATGGCGGGAATGTTGCGGATGGCAGCAGCCTCGACGATACAGGCGGTAGATGGCCCCAGCCAGAGTGAATCCACCATGTCGCGCAGGCGCTCGATGGAATCCTTGACGTTATAGGGTTGGCCGTTGGGCTGCAAGTGTCCCATTGCCGCCAGCACCAACTCACGCGCCTCCGACAGAGCGCTACGCGCGATATTCTCATGCCAGGCGCTGACGGCAACCTTATAAACGCCACGCAAGGAAGTTTCTCTGGCTCTGCCAAAGCCGCCGTGCATGCCCGCGAGGTTTTGCAGTTCAAGCGTAACATGCTCGAGAATGTGGCCGGTCCAGGTGCCGTCCTTGAGTCGGCGCAGGAATCCACCGCGCTCTCCATAGCTGCAGCGGTGCTCGATCAGCGAAGGAAGCCAGGAAGAAAGGCGCTCGTAAAAACCGGGGATGGTATTTGACGGAAAATCCTCCAGATCTCCGATATCAACAATAGCCTCGAGCACCGGGCGAAGCGTCCAGATGTTAGGCCCATTCAGGTGGCGAACCTCAAGAAATTTAATGTCCCTGTTTGCACAATCGGTATTTGTATCCGCGTACGCCAGCATAAATAGGATTCTCGAAAGAGTAAGTTAAATCCGGACTAACGCGGCTGACGGAAATCGGTTTACAGCTAAGCAGTCCAGCGCTGCTGCATGCTTCAACCAGAATCCGGCAGTTGGACGGGATGGAGTGAGCTCACCAGAAAGGTCAAGCTCACAGGGCATGAAAAATCCTTTTCGGTTATAGCGCTTGGTTGACAAATGGGCTGACCAACGAGCTGAAGAATGAGCGGTCAACTACCGGATTCAGGTTCAAAGTCTGCTGCAAAAAGGTTTCAGATCCTCGGTCGTTCATCCGGATGCTCTCGCTCAGCTCGAGGCAGCCTGCACGATAGCAGGCATGACTCAGGTTTTTTATTGATAGCTGATGCCGCTATCTCGTGGCGTATCGGCTTGACGATTTTGGGGAACTCGATTGTGCCATGTGCGTCTTGCGATCGGCACTTCCAAAGTGGAAAAGTCTCGTGAATTTACCTTATCGTTTATGGCGCCCGGTTATTGCCCAATTATTGTCCGTTATGGATTGGTAACCCGATAAAGAATAAAGCATTCATCATACCAGCTTTAATTAATCTTATTAAACAATATGTTGCCTCCATCAAGGAAACTATTATTGTCGCCATTCAGCGACAATAATATTCAAATTGATACTAACCGGTTGATGAAATATGACTATCGTATGTCTCCTGTCAGCGACAATTCCATACAGAGCCTAATGAGACCAAAACGGGACAACATGAAAAGAACAACGACGTAAAGTCGACACACAAGATCAGCCTGTCTTGATGAGAAGTTGAGACATGCTGAGGCGGATTATCGCAAACTGTGAAAGCATTTTTGTGACACATCTCTTTTGTAGTCCGGGGGCTACAGGAAGCGATCCAGAATCCTTCGGCTGTGATGATCCAGAGCGAAACGGTCGCGGATGAGGAAGTGAATGCCCTGACTGTCCGTGACCAGCAGAGAGGGCGGCTTGAGCCTGCGAATGTATTCCTCCCCCTTGAGGATGAAAGCGGTTTCGCCCCGATCCGTTTCCACGTACCAAGTGCTGGGCGTAGCAAAACTTGAAACCTCATGGATACGCCTGATTTCCGGCATGAACTCCCGACCCGCAAGATCCGCTTCCACGAGTTTACGCATTTCGTCCGGCAGATCGCTTAATTTCTCGATCCAGGCGAGTTCGCGACCGTGCGAATCGATCAGGGCGATATCTCGCTCGGGCGCGGTAATCGGAAACGCTCGTACTGGAACTACGCCTTCCTGCACCTTCCCATCGTTCGCGACAAATACCAGTCGCCCGAACGTGTTACGGCTTAACAGATAATCAGGTTTGCCGTTCATTCTCGACCATCCTCGGCTTTGCGGTCGACATTCGGTCTACGCAAGTCATCCTCGGTATCGATGTTACGTGCCTGGGCCTCATAGAGGCTGTAGTAATGGCCTTTTCGTGACATAAGTTCTTCGTGGCTGCCGACCTCGATGATGCTGCCGCGGTCGAGTACGATGAGCCGGTTAGCATCGCGTAGCGTAGAGAGGCGGTGGGCAATCGCAATCGTCGTGCGGCCCCGCACCAGATTTTCGAGCGCTTTCTGGATTTCTTTCTCGGTGGTTGTATCGACAGAAGAAGTGGCCTCGTCGAGAATGAGAATACGAGGATCGATGAGCAGGGCGCGAGCAATCGAGATGCGCTGCCGCTCGCCCCCCGAGAGCGTCTGGCCTCGCTCGCCGACCAGGGAATCATAGCCGTGCGGCAGGCGCAGGATGAACTCATGGGCATGCGCTGCGCGGGCTGCGGCAACGACCTCCTCCAGGTCTGCATCCGGTTTGCCGTAAGCAATATTCTCGGCGATGGTTCCAAAAAACAGGAACGGCTCTTGAAGCACGAGCCCGATGTGCCGGCGGTATTCGGCGACCGGCAAGGAGCGAATGTCTACACCGTCCAGCAAAATTGCGCCTTCGGTTACATCATAAAATCGGCAGATCAGGTTGACAAGCGTGCTCTTGCCTGAGCCGCTGTGCCCCACGAGACCGATCATTTCGCCCGGCGCAATGGTGAGGCTGATATCCTGTGTCACGGTGCGGGTACCATAACGGAATCCAACATTGCATAACTCGATCCGACCTTCAACGATCATATCAATTGCTGCCATCAGGTTCGCTCAGCACAAGGAATCCAACATTGCATAACTCGATCCGACCTTCAACGATGGGTAAATGCACGGGATGCGCAGGATCCGGCACGCTGGAAACGTGATCGAGGATTTCGAAGATACGCTTGGTGCCGGCCGCTGCTTTCTGCGTAAACGAGACAATGCGGCTCATCGAGTCCAGCCGCATGTAGAAACGGCTGATGTAGGCAAGAAAAGCGATAAGCACGCCCACCGTGATTTCGTCCCTGGATATCTGCCAGATGCCGAACACCCACACCACGAGCAAACCGACTTCGGTTAATAGTGTCACGGTCGGCGTGAACAATGACCAGACCTTGTTGACCCTGTCGTTGACTTCCAGATTATGATCGTTTGCCGAGCGGAAGCGTGCCGCTTCGCGTTTCTCCTGCGCAAACGCCTTCACGACGCGTACGCCGGGGATGGTATCGGCAAGCACGCTGGTAACCTCCGCCCAGGCGCGGTCGACTTTTTCAAATCCCGTTCGCAGCCTGTCGCGCACCAAATGGATCAGCCAGGCGATAATCGGCAGGGGCATCAGCGTTACCAGCGCCAGCCAGGGGTTGATTGAAACCAGGACGGCTACTGTCATGCCGATCATCAACACGTCAGTAAAAAAATCAAGCAGGTGTAGCGACATGAAAACGTTGAGGCGATCGGTCTCGGAGCCGATGCGCGCCATCAGGTCGCCCGTGCGCTTTCCGCCGAAATAGGCATGTGAAAGTTTGAGGAGATGCTCGTACGTGGCAGTGCGCAAGTCGGCGCCGATACGCTCTGAAACAAGTGCCAGCATATATGTTCGCGACCAGCCCAACACCCATGCCAGAACTGCGGCACCCAGCAGGCCGGTCAGATAAAATATGACCAGATCAATATCAATCGGCTTGCCGTTCTGATAGGGAATCAGAATATTATCCATTAGCGGCATGGTCAGATAGGGCGGCACCATCGTTGCAGCCGTGCTGCCCAACGTCAGCAAGAATCCGGCAAGCAATCGTCCTTTATAGGGTTTGGCAAAGCGCCACAAGCGGAACAGCGTCCAGGTCGACGGCGGCGTTTCGGTTTCCCGGCTGCAGACCTCGCACTCTTCCTGCCCCGGCAATAGGGGTGTATCAAGCGCCCTCTGGCATTTTGGGCAGAAAGCCTGAGCAGGCGCCGACGGAACCTCGCCGGTAAGTTGATGGTTGAGTTGCAGGTTGAAACTCTCGATCAAGCGCCCAGCTGCAGTATCCGCGCCAAGCGTGTAGCGCCAGTGAGCAAGCAGTGAATGCTCATCAAGAAGCTCAAGGCTGCCAATACCGGCGTGATCGTAGCGCGCCAACGTCAATCCGGGACGATAAGGCCATTCCTGCCAGGTTGTATCCCTGCCTGATGTCGCTAACAGGCGTTTATTGGTAACAACAATCAGGCCGGATGCAAAATACAGTTGGGTATCAAGATCCGTCTCAAGCCAGGCCAGGACATTTTCTTCCTGGTAAAGCCGTGATTCAACGCTTGTAATCCAGGCGGACGGCAGAATGAGCGGCGGCCTGCCGGGCAGGTGGCCGGCAGGCAAAATCGGCAAAGACTTGGAGTGTGGCGTTGTCAATCTGGTGAATGGACCAAAAATTTTCTTTACTCAAAAGCGGGTTGCCGCTACGCGACATTGCTCATCGTTTCCATGGGCCGATATACAGATCCTCGCATGTCGCTGTCGCCAATACAGTTCCTTAACATCGGCCTTCATTCAATCGATGACGATTTCGGGCTCCCTGCAGGCGATTCTTGATGGACTGGAGGCGCCTAGTTGGGATCAGCTTCGTTGGGATCAAGCGGATTATGCCCTATCGAAGTTGTTATGTTACTTACATTCAAGCTCTGGTTCTGCTTCATGATTCTCCCGTGCTCCAAGGATGGCGCCTGCAGTCACCGCCGCCAATCCCGACAGCGTCAGCAGGGACAGCGGTTCCCCCAGAATGGGCACAGCAGCCAGCGCGGATGCGACAGGCACAAAAGCCATCAGCAAAGCCACTGTTTGGGAACCAAGGCGGCTCACCGCGAAGGTAAAAAGCAGCATAGCCAGGAATACCACTACTACGCCCTGATATATTGCCTGAACGGCAATTTCGTTGACAGGTGCCTGGCCAAGCGTACTGGGCAGGAACAACCACCAGATCGGCAGATAGACTACCGCGCTACCCAGCGTAGTCGCTACCGTCGCGGCAAGCGGCCGTATCGGGTAGCGGCTGAGCAGCAGCGTGAAGACGGCCCAGGATGATGAACCGCATAGTAAGAGCAGGTCGCCAAGAATTTGCGTATGGGTGAGTTTCGGTCCGCGAGAAAACGAGTCTACGGCAATCAATACGATTCCGGCAAAGACAATGACCAGCGCAATGTGGCGTTTTCTCAATGGCCTCTGCCCAAGCCATAACCATGCAATGATCGCCGTCAAAAAAGGCAGTGCGCCAGGCAATAGCACAGAAGCATGAGCAGCCGGCGTTATGCGGAATGCAGCATACACGACGATAGCATAACCTATGCCGCCGAACAGCGAGAACAGCACGATCACCTTGAATGGCGGCAGCAGAATCCGTGGCAAAAAAAAGACCGCGATGCAGGCGCCGACACCAAAACGCAGCGCCGCGATGTCCCAGCTTGTCAGCATGCCTGTGCCACCCAGACGCGTAACCAGGATGAAGCCGGTCCAGATGCACATGCTTAAGAAAGCCGCGATCCAACCGCTACGAGAATGTGCTGCTGGATTCACGATGTTAACCACTGTCGGCAAGATATCCAAATACGAAAACTATAGCCGGAACGCGGCAATAAAGGCTATCACTCTAGCGGAACGGCGGGGCGTTTTTGTCAAATACTATAGGGAGGAGAAGGCAGTGCCGGGGGAAGCTTCCTGAAAACTTCAGATATAAGCCCATACGCCATGCATTTTGCGTTGCTATGGGCAAATGCTTATCGTGGATGAGGGTTGACCTGAACCCGATTCATCGCCCGTGCCTAATAGCTTGTGCTAACTCAACCCATCATAAATTGTGGTTATCCAGGGTAATGGATAAACAATATTGGAAATAAACCGCATGACTCGTTGGGCCAAATAACTCAGCAATACCCACACTCACCGATAGGTGTACCTCGGTCCAATTGCTTGCTTAACCATTGAGCCTACAATCCAGTCTGGTCGGATATCTGATCTTCAAGGACCTCCTTAAGAAACAGAAACTTACCCCGTTGGTTAATCACGATATTTATTCAGTAACTCGAGAAAATGATCAGCTTCTCGCCTCTCAATCAGGAAGAACAACAACAAGGAGAAAGGTATGAAGAAAGTAGTTGCTACAATTGTTGCATTCAGTATTGCAGTTTCGGGATGCTCTGCATTTGTGCCAAAAACCCAGACTGTTAGTGCCGTCTGCTCGGAGCCTGATGCAAACCTTCAGGTCAATGGTCAAATGTACCAGGGAAAAGCTCAGATTGAGGCAAAAAGAAACAAGTCAGTTTCCATTATGTGTACGAAAGCGGGGTATTTCCCTGCACAGAAAACGATTGATCACTCTTTGAGCGGAACAGGGATTGCGGACATCATTGGTACTGTATTTTTCCTGTTCCCTGGCCTTGGCCTGTTCACCGCTGGAGCGTGGAATCTTGACGAAACAGATGTGAGCCTACCCATGATGAAGAACGAAAAATAACCACCGCTAGCTAATTTTTCCTTTTCGAGGGGTTGGACATTAATAGCCAAATTGCGGCGCGAGTTGTTCCCTCGTCAGGATGAAGTCGATCCGCAACACAGCGATCTGACTGGTCCACTTGAGATCGTCCAGTTGCAGCAACAGGTTCACGAACAATCGCCGCTCACCATCAATCAAGTGGAACTGACATAAAAAATGCCGCGCTGATCTTCTGGTCCGGATCCCCTGTGGCAAGTGAATACTATCGTCATTACGTAAATGCGATTGCTGACAAGGGACTGGGTAAACAATATCCCGAAGGAAATGGAGTCATGACTGAACCGGCAATTACCTGCTCGCGATTTCTAATCTGTCTGAATTGAGGGCCATTGCACGAGCTAGCGACTGGAAAGTATTTGTTCTGCATCCTTTAAGAAAGTACTCGCAGCTCGCGTGTCAAGTCTGCTTATCATTCGGTGAACACTGATAACACCCTGTTCAACACCGCACCTTGCGTAAACAATGCCAAGATTAGTCAATATTGTGACATTGGTTGGGGCAGCGGCGACACCGCTTTTAAAGGCCTTGGCCGCTTCCTGCGGATTGTTTGCGTTAGTATAAGCGATGCCGAGATTGTTCCAAATCTCTGCCACTTCTGGATCAATACGAGCGGCTTCTCTGAACGCATCTATTGCTTTGGCCGAATCGCCCAGCTTAGTATATGCGTTACCAAGTCGATACCATAACGGACCAGCCGAGAGCTTCCTGCCAAAGAAGTCAACTGGATGAGGAGGGGCTACCTCCAGTCCTTTGCGATATGCGGAAATTGCTTCTTCCACCATGCCTAGTTGGGTAAGCGAATCTCCAATGCCTTGCCATGCAAAAAGATTATGTGGTTCCGCAGCAGCCCATTCCTTGCTGTGGGTAAGCACTTCTTGCCAGTTACCAGTCTTCTCAAGCTCTGCGGCTCTCTCAAGTCTTTCGAGTATATAGTCCATTGCAATTCCTCAAAGAATTACACAAACGATCTCATATACACTGCACACCACGCTGCAAGAGCGCTAACGACTGATGCTCCGGCAGCAATAATCGCCATAACCCACATTTTCTGTGCTTGAAGATGGCGCTCGGCCTCGATAACGCGACGCTGCAGTTCAGCATCAGATACTCTAGCTCTAAAAACCTCATATGCACCAGACGATTCGTTCGGATCATCTTTTGTGATGACCACACCAAGAGTTTCTGCCCGCTTTCTTAGCGCCTCGCCAGTTGGAAGTGCATTCTTCATTTTACTGAATCTCGATATATTGATCACTTAACATTAGCCAACACCTATGTCCAGATATTTAATGCTGACAGGTGAGTAGCAGCCATTAGCACGTTTTTTCTGTTTGGAATGTCTCAAAATGACACATTCCAAACAGTTAGATCTCCCGGATAACGTTGCCGTGTCAGGGGCCGACGTATGCCTCTAACTCGGCGTATAGGGTATCTTTGAAAGGCACTTGCCGAATGGATATCTCTTGTCCATTCGTTATATGCAGTATTAAATTTTTGCAAAAAGCATATAGAATATGGGCGGCAACATACACTCCACGCTCCTGACTGTCAGTTTTTTGGCGGAAACACCAATAGCTCGTTTTGGCACAAAGATGCCTATCCAAGATTCACATCACGAAGTAATGGATTGCAAATAAGCAATTCAATTCTAAGTAACCTTGAAGTAAGGGCGCTTGGCACCCATATGTCAAGCGCTATAACGAAAAGGTTTTTTCGTATCCCGTGAACCTCACTTTTTTGGTGAGCCTGCTCCATCCTCCAACTGCCGGATTTAGGTTGAAACGTAATTGCTGCGGTAATGAAAATATGAATTTCTAGAGATGCTGTCAGGCTGGAACCGATCCAGGTTGAACTCTATGTCGTGCTTTCCTGATATTTTCAAGGGCAGCTTCAATGATGTGGCGCGGCGTACCGATATTCATGCGCATGAAGCCACTTCCGGCTTCGCCGAAAAGCGTACCGGGACTCATGCCCACGCCAGCTTCGTGTACGAAGAAATGCCTGAGCTGTGCATCGTCTATATCTAATGCAGTCATTAGCGCACGACAATCAAGCCAGAGCAGATACGTTCCCTCCGGTCTGATAAGGCGAATTTCCGGAAGATGCCTTGCCAGATACGTCGCGACGAAATCGCGGGTATCCTGAAGATAAACAAGCAACGCGTCCAGCCATGCCCCGCCTTCTCGATAGGCAGCCTCGAAAGCAGTGATACTGAAAGGATTGGATGCACTGACGTGCATCGTATCGAATATTTGCGTGAGTTCCTTGCGGCGCTGCGGATCGGCCACAACAAGCGCGGAGAGATTCATCCCGGGGATGTTGAATGTCTTGCTGGGCGCGGTAGCGGTCACAATATTGCAACCTTTTCCGGGTGCCGCTTCCGCCAGCATCGACAGCGTATGGTGCTGATTTCCAGGATAGACCAAATCGGCGTGAATCTCATCCGAGAATATCACCAGATCGTGTTTCTCGGCAATTTGCAGAATCCGCTCCAGCTCCTGCTTGCTCCATACCCTGCCGACCGGATTATGTGGGGAGCATATCAACAACAGGCGGGCTTTCTCCGCGCATTGCTCCAGGTGGTCATAGTCGATGTCGTAGCGGCCGTTCCTGAGGCACAACGGATTATGTATCAGTTGCCGGCCGGTGCCGGTAACCGCCGAAAAAAAAGGAAAATAAACCGGCGGTTGCACGATAACCGACTCGCCCACTGAGGCGAAAGCCATTACAGCTGCATGTAGCGAGGGGACCACACCGGGACACATCATGATCCAGTCGCGGCGTACTTCCCAACCATGACGCTGCTTCAACCAGCCTATCAAGGATTCATACAAGCTTTCCGGGTAGACGGTATAGCCGTATATGGGGTGGGCGGCACGCCGCGAAAGGGCCTGGGTCACTGCCGACGGTGCCGCAAAATCCATGTCCGCCACCCATAGGGGAACGACGTCCGCTGCACCAAACATACTCTGGCGTGCTTCATATTTCAAACTGGCGGTACCGCCCCTTTTGATTTCAATATCGAAATCAGGGGCGGGAATATTGCTGCCGCTCAATCAATTCTCTCCCAGATCGTCGCTTGCGAGACCGTATGCTGGAATTTCCGCCGGGTTTCCCGAATTACGAATGGTACGTCCTGTGGATCTTGGATCAGTTTGAAATGGCTGCCCAGGATCTTTTTCAGGCCGTCAAGCGTGGTAAAACTTTCACCATCCCGCTTGAATCCACCAATCCATGCATCCCGCTTGGTATGTTCATCCAACCAGGTATACGGCGAAGCGATCAGCAAAAGACCACCTGGGTTGAGCCGTGTATGAATGGTTGTGAGCAGTTTGGCCGGATCGTAAAGACGATCGATGAGGTTGGCTGCAAGGATGAGATCGTAACCGGTAAAAATAGGCTTGAGGTTACAGGCGTCTCCCTGGTAGAACATTACTTTATGCTTCACGTCATCCAAACCAAGGCCGGTCAGCGTACGCTCTCTATAGAGAACGAGATCGCCCTCATCCGTTAGTGTATAGCGCAACATACCCTGCGCAGCAAGCTGGACGCCTTGTCCGATGAAGCGGGCGGAGAAATCGATACCGGTTACCTCATCGAAATGCCGCGCCAGCTCAAAAGTCGAACGTCCGGAAGCGCAACCGAGGTCGAGTGCTTTGCGGGACGGTTTATTACCCATGGCGGCGATAGCCAGCTTGGCAAGTGCCTTCGAAAAATTAGGCACACCAAAGTAGGTATCGCCATAATGAAATTCAGCGTACTCGGAAAGGAGCTTGTCGGTTTCATAGTGAGAGTCATGCCGCACGGCAGGCGCATCGCTGACCACGTAGCGAAATCCGGCATGCTGAAAAAAATGACGCCGAAACGCATAGCGAGCGCTCTTCCGCGATTCATCCCCACATGAAATCCAGGAGCCGCCCTTCATGAGATTGTGCCGCCCATCGAATGTGGGCGTGGTGAAATCATCGTAATGCGGATGAATATCAAAACCTTCAAATGGATAGATAGGGGTTTCAGTCCATTGCCAGACGTTACCGACGATATCGTAGAAATCTCCCTGAGGAAATTCATTGACCGGGTGAGCGGATGCAAAATGATCGAGATGAATATTGGCCGGCGCAGGTTCAGCGGGGGGAAGCTCGGATATTCCGGCCATATCGTAAAGGCGATACCATTCGTCTTCCGTCGGGAGCCGGTACGGTTGACCGCTTGCTGCCGCTTTCCAGTTGCAAAACGCCTTTGCTTCATGATAATTCACTTCAGCCGGCCAATCCCATGGCATGGGTATTTCTTCGGTCATCAGGCGCAATCGCCACTCGGCGCCTTGCCTGATCCAGAAAAGGGGGTATTCCGCGCGAGTATGACATCGCCAGGCACGGCCTTCTTCTTCCCAGAAACTTTCGGTGCCGTAGCCGTTTGCCTGGACGAAGGCAAGGAACTCCTGGTTGCTTACCAGGTATTTGCCGGCTTTAAAAGCCGCAACTTCCGCTACATGGCTGCCATACTCATTATCCCATCCATAGGTGGGATCGGCTTTGTCTTTACCAAGACGCACGGTGCCCGAAGTAACATTGATGAGCCGGTTTTGGGGCGCCGGGCCGGACTTCCGGCAGGGTTCCCATGCTGGATGAGGCTTGACATGTTTAATTGCATGCTGCCGGATGAGCACGGATGACGTCTCAAGATGGATGAGCTCGTGCTCGATACACATCATGATGGTCCACCAGGGGTTATCCCAGCCTATCGGCAAGCTAAGCGGCGTGTCCCTGATAAGTTGGTCCACGACATTGCGCACCGTATTGCGGTAAGCTCGCACTTCTTCGACGGACGGCCAGTCGTAATGGGTCGTGTCCAGGTCATCCCAGCCCATTTCGTCGACGCCTACCGCGAACATGGATTCCATCCTGGGGTTGATCCGTTCCGTGATAAGCCCCGCAAGCAGCAGCTTGTTTGTAAAAAAAGTAGACGTATGGCCCAGGTAAAAGACTAGCGGATGACGCAACGGAATCGGTTTTTTGAAATAGGCTTCATCGCCCTGCAAGGTCTCAAAAAGCTGCTCGTAGCGATCCAGCGTGGCGTGAAAATATTCGCGTATCTCCTCACGTTTTGCAGCGACATTATCGCCAGAAAGAACAGGCGTTCTCGGGAAAAGCAATTTTGGCATCATGCGTAACTTTGGAATTTCAGAAGCGGACTGGACGGGCATTATGCCTTTTTTTGCGCTCAGATTCATATTCAACCTCGGGTATGAATTGCCTCGATAAAGTAAAGAACAAACCAGGGAGTGTACACCCGGATACATTGCCGCAACATTGCTTTAAACCTGAATCCCCCACTCAGCCGCTCATTTTTTTACTCATTTTCCACTTAGCGGCATGATCCAAAGAGACTTTTTACACCACTTTTTTCCATTCCTCGACCTCGTCTTTTTGGTCGGTTCGCTACAGCACGGATAGATTGGATCGTCTGAGGGAAAATCAGCGTATCCCGGATTGGAGGATTAAGGTTAAGTCAGCTAAATCAACCAGCAAGTCGAGCCGATGCACCATTTCAGATCAACCGGTCGAACAGATATTATCTTCGAATTCGATTCTGATGACAGGAATGAGTTCCTTAACCTGCCTTCCCCTTCCCCCGCATTCCGTCTTTTGGAGCTGGATTCTGCGTGTATAGCCGCAAAGTGGAGGTAAAGGATGTGCATGAGGCAAGAGAGTAGCGCAAATAAGAAAAAAAATGAACGCCTTCGACGATTCAGGCAGGGTTACCCTGGCAGCCTGTCCGGCTTCGTGATGTCAAAGGCTCAGGATCAGGCTCAACGATAGGTGAACTCTTGCCGCGCTGTACCGAAAAATCGATATTGTTGATGCAGGGGGATACAGCCATCATTCATCGCAGGGTGACGCCTATTTTCGAGAAGGCATCTAGATATACCCAGATGGCTATGCTGGCTTGGGTACTCGCATTTTTACCGGTCCTGTCATCGGCAGGGAATGAGCGAGTGGACATCGCCCGTTTCTCGCGCGGCGACCTGGCCGGCTGGAAACCGAAGGTGTTTTCCGGTTCGACCCATTATGCCTTCACGAACGAGAACGGACGAACCGCGCTGCGTGCGCAGAGCAATGCCACCGCATCGGGGCTCTATCGCGAGGTGAGCATAGAACTCGGCAAGACGCCTATCCTTAACTGGACATGGCAGATTGGCAACATACTGGCGGGGGCGGATGAGCGCACTCGTGCAGGCGACGATTACCCTGCACGCGTCTATGTCGTCTTTTCCGGCGGCATGATGTTCTGGCGCACGCGCGCCATCAATTATGTATGGTCAAGCAAGCGGCCGGTCGGTAGTGGCTGGCCTAATGCGTTTACGGGTAATGCATACATGATCGCAGTAGAATCGGGCTCTGAGCGGGCCGGCCGATGGGTTGAGGAGCGCCGCGACGTTCTTTCCGATTACCGGCAGGCTTTTGGTGAAGAGCCTGGCCCCGTCGATGCCGTGGCAATCATGACCGACACGGACAATACAGGCACAACTGCAACCGCCTGGTATGGAGACATCTGGTTTAGCTCGAAATAAAAATCGGTACTTATCGATATCGTGAAATTGCGCCCTCTTTTCCTGTCTGTTCCTATTGTTATTGTGAATGCTACCGCTCGCCAACGTCATCGTCACCGTCACCGTCACCGTCACCGTCATTGGGATATGTTGCGTTTCATCGCCAACCTACGCCGAGCTTGATCGAGGGTACTCCATGGAAGAAATAGAGCTTCGTCACGAGCGCATGGCGGGCAATGGCATAGATCTTCATGTTGTCGCCGCCGGAAAGGGGCCGGCGGTCATTTTGCTCCATGGCTTCCCCGAAAATTGGCGCTCCTGGTTGCATCAGATCCCGGTCCTGGCCGCCGCGGGCTTTTCAGTACTGGTGCCGGATATGCGGGGATACAATCTTTCAGGACGTCCGGCGGAGCAAGATGCTTATAAATTAGATCGCCTTGTTGCAGACATCGCTGCTCTGGTGCATGCAACCGGCTACCCCCGAGCCCATATCGTCGGGCACGACTGGGGCGGTATTATCGCGTGGTCGTTCGCAGACCGGTATCCCGAGCTGGTGGACAAGCTTGTGATCCTTAATGCGCCCCACCCCAAAATCTATCTCGAAAAAGTGCGGCATCTGCCACAAATGCTCAGGAGCTGGTATGTGCTCTTTTTTTTACTGCCACGCTTACCCGAGCTTATGCTTTCAGCCAATAACTATCAGGCAATACGCGATATGTTCCAACTGCGCCCGGCACGAAGAGGAGCTTTCGGCAAAAGGGATATCGAGCATTATATCGAAGCGCTTTCACAGCCGGGGGCGCTTACCGCCGCACTTGATTACTACCGGGCAAACGTGCCTGGAGGCTTGCGCAAGTTTGCGCAAGATGGGCGTATCAACGCGGAAACTCTTGTGATCTGGGGAGAACTCGACCCCGCGTTAGGACCCGAGTTACTTGACGGACTTAGCAATGTTGCATCCCACGTCCGGGTTTATCGAATCCCGGATGCGAGCCATTGGGTACAAAATGAGGCGCCTGCGGAAGTTAATCAGGTACTCGTGGACTTTTTAAAGGGTGAAAACATCAAAACTTCCCGTCAAGAGACCGGCAGCGCTGCTCAGGAAAATTTTTCGTGAAGTCAATATTACTCTTCCAGTTTTCAACTATGCTGTAAACGATATTCGGAGAAATTTTGGGGCGCCAGTGGATGTCACCGCGCATTCCGGAAAGTGCTTTCATAATCGAAGGGAACAAGGCCATGAAATTATATCTATTATCCTTCTGTATGTTGTTGAGCGCATGCGTCGGGCTGCCGTCCGCGGTCAGGAATGTGCCCGTTGCAGATATTACCTATCCCCAGGCGAGCCGGGACCTGAACCAATACAAGGATACATCCGTCCGCTGGGGTGGGGTCATAATCGATGTAGACAATGAAGAAAATTTCACGCTCGTACAAGTATTGTCCTATCCCCTTAATTATTATGGCCGACCCCAGCTAAGCAAGGCGGCGGAAGGGCGTTTTGTCATTAAAAGCAGTGAGTTTCTTGACCCGGCCGTTTATGCAAAAGATCGGGAAATCACGGTGGCGGGAAAACTTGAGGGCAATATCCAGCGTATGATAGGAAAGAAGACCGTGCTGCTGCCATTGCTGGCTTCTCAAGCTCTTTATCTATGGCCGGTTTATCAAAATGATCCTTATGGCTATGGTTATAGAGGCATGGGCGGTTATGGCTTTAATCCCTATTTCGGATATGGATACTATGGCAGCCCATTTTATTGGGGTGGATACTATAGACCATACTGGTAAGATATGGGCCTGATATTCGGGTCCTTAAGCCATCCGGGTGCCACCATTATCGATTTTCCACGCCGCTGCATGGGTGGCATTCGGCCCGGATGCTCGACTTTTGCGTTTCGTTCACCGATAGCTCTCGAAATACTCCCGCTTGATGCACAAACTTCTCCTTATTTCGATAAGCTTGCTGGCCGTTGTCCTTTTGGCACTGGCGACCGCGTTATCGCTCGCCATTGAAGACCGCCCTCGTATCGAGCGCCAGGTCACTCTCACGCCAGAGCATATAGGCCGCGCCAAGGGGATCATCGACGCACATCGTTACTGGGTGAGGCCAGGCATGCTCGCAGCCGCCAACATAACGTCCTCCGATGTTGATCTTGCCGCAAATTACCTGGCGCATCGTTTTGGAAAAGGCAGCGCGCAGGTAATCCTTGCCGATGGTAACGCGGTCATCCACCTGAGCCTTCCTATGGCGACAATTCCAATTAATGGCTATATAAATCTTGCGGCATCGGTGATGGAGGTAGATGGAAAACCAAAGCTCCAGTCAGTGCAGATAGGGAAACTCATGCTGCCCGATGTGCTTACGCAGGTACTCGCACTTCAGTTCATGGACTGGCTGCGGCAAAGCGACGAATATAAAGCAGGGCTCGATGCGCTGAAACGGATCAAATTGTCGCGCAACGAATTGAGTATCGTTTATCGTTGGGCAGGTGGTTTTTCCAAGGGTATGCGGGCTTCGATCATTGATAAACAGGAGCGCGAGCGCCTGCTCCGTTATCAATCGATCCTGGCTGCGAATAGCATACGCAATGAAGCCGTAATGCCTCTATCCGAAATCCTGCCTCCACTCGTCCGTGTTGCCGCCGCCCGCTCGGTGAATGGAGACGCGTTGGCGGAAAATCGCGCGGTAATCCTGGTCATGGCATTTCACGTACTAGGTGTCTCTTTGAAACGGATTGTTCCGGAAGCTGCGAACTGGCCCCGGGCTGCACCTCAGAGCATTACGCTCGACGGACGTGATGACTTTGCAAAACACTTCATGGCCTCTGCCGCTATCGCGGCCTATGCCGACACCATGCTGTCCGATGCGATCGGGTTGTATAAGGAGATCGAGGATTCCCTGCACGGCAGCGGCTTCTCATTCAATGATATTGCCGCTGACCGCGCAGGTACGAAATTTGGGGAAAAGGCGGTAATAAGCGAAGCCTCCGCACTGCAACTTCAACACCGGGTTGTTTCAGGGCTCAAGGACGCGGATCTAATGCCTTTGTGGTCGGATTTGCCTGAATTCATGTCTGCGATGGAGTTCAAGCAACGCTTCGGTGGAATCGATACGCCGGCCTACCAGGGAATGATGCAGAAGATCGAGCAACGCGTCGCAGCTTTGCGCGTGCTGCAATAAGAATTTTGGGAAGAAAGGTTGACACAAGGAATTGATGCTTGGGGACGGCGTCCCCCGTACCCGAGGCGATAGCCAAGTATTAGCAGGGGCGGAGAAACGCTTCGGCAAGAGTCAATGCACCGGCAGAGCAGTAAAACCATGGATCCGCTTGCAGTGCTCGAATTTGTTGTATGCCGCCCCGTACTCGCTGTGGCTGGCTACGCAGTAGCGCGCTTACAGCCTGTTGAGGAATGTTGATATGATAGGCCAGGTCCACGCATCGATATCCCGCTGGCCCACTGGCTCAGGCAATTTTGCCGGCAGTTTATCGTCATCGCCGTGGATGAGCAGCACGGGCACCCTCCCCTCATAGGCACAGCGCAACTCCCATTGCTGACCATCAGCCCTGATAACGTTTTTCGTGATAAGGCCAATCACGCCATCACAATCGGTCACCACCTTGCGGCACTCTTCCTTCCAGGATGGCTCCCATGATTGCTTGATGGGCATTTCCACAAAAGAATAGGTTGTTTGCTCCTTATTCAATTGCTCAAGGAGCCGGTCGTGCGCCTTGATATCCCTGAGCGCAAAGCTGATAAAAACTTTATTCGTTGAAGCCATTCATTACCTCCCTGGAGTAATTATTGTTACCGGACTCTATGCAAGCTCAAATTGCATTCGTCATCGACTGACCACCTACACCTGCCACCTGCAACCGTGGCAATATCTCAGGTACCCGAGCCGCGACGGGCCGTTACCTGGATTTCAATACGCATGCGCGGATCGGACAAGCCGGCTGAGATCATCATCGCCGCGGGCCTGATCTGCCCGAGATGTTTGCGGAAGATCGGCCAGCACTTGGGGAAGTCTGCTGCATGAGGCAGTACATAGGTTACCCGGACAATATCTCCCATACTTGTTCCCGCTTCGCCCAGGGCTGCCTGGATATTCTTGAAACACTGTTCAGCCTGCTCCAGCAGATCATCGGAAATGGTCATCCGGCCATAGTCGAATCCGGTTGTGCCGGAGACAAAAATCCAGTCGCCGTCAACCACGGCTCTCGAATAACCAATCTCCTGCTCGAATGTAGAACCTGAACTTATTAATTGGCGTGGCATAAAACTCTCCCAGTTACCGTAGCCGCAAATGCTCAGTTACTGCATTGCGGCTCGAAAGCAAGCACATCGAAAGCGACCCGGTAGCGTCCGATACCCACTTAGCCCAACTCTGCAGGCATTAATTGGAAAAACATTGACTCTTGTCTGACACAACAGTGCAGGCATATAGCAACTGTTGAACGCCTCCGGCACGGTTAAAAATATACTCCGCCCTCAGTGCCTTGAACTCGGAATCTTTAAAAGAAATCGATTGAGACACGTGGCGCTCCTGGTTCCAGAACCTCACTCTGCAAAAGTCAGGCTCGGATCGGCATAACTTGCTAAGTGCTGCGCCATAAACAGCCTTGTCCATATCGCGGTTGCTATCGATCAGGACCATGTGAATAAAATTTCCCGAGTTTCCGAGCTCGAGTGACCGGACAAGGCGCCAGCCATCGCCATGGGGTAGCTGTGTTTGCTGGGCCTGTGGCTGTGCCTGCGGCTTTGGTTGCGATAACGAGGCGGCAGAAACTGGCCATGACAAGACCAATGCGACAAATGCAATACTTGTTAATTTTTTGTTCATGAGTACTCCTGAGCTAAATTTTTTCCAGCCGTAGAACAAAAAAAAATGCCACCCGGCAATAAAACAGCATCACGACTCGCACCACTTGAACGTGCCGCAAGCCACCGCTAAATAGCCGAGAGCATATATCCAACTTTTATGAAGTGTACCTAAAAGCGGCGCCCTATTTCCATAAACTTTTCCATGTCTTGCCGCCTGACGCGTTCAAGACCCCCTCCCGATATCTCTCGATAAATTGAGCAGATCCGAGTATATGATCCTGGATCCGCCAGTTGACCGCTCATTTGTCAGCTAAGCGCCATAGCCGAAAAGGGTTTTCTACCCTTTGCGCCTCACTTTCCTGGTGAGTTCGCTACGGAACGAGTTGAACGGGTTGAACGGTTTTTGCAGCGCTGCGCTGCAACTTCCTGGAATGGAATGGCACCCCGAAGCGTCGCATGAGGATCCCAGCAAAGCGGGAACCGGGCAGCTTAGGGAATACCGCGATCGCGTTCTACGTGCATGTGCGCATCCCGCTTCGAGGCTGCACCTTCCTGCGGAAGGCACTGCTGTCCTGCACCGTTACATCCCGTGTCGTTGCGCCGTTCTTTTCTCCAAAAACCGATCATCCATTCCGTCCAGCCGCCGGATTCAAGATTATCGAATTTATTCTATCAACAAAGAAAGTCGTCAACAAGGAAATCCCGTTCTGCGGTTAACAACTGCGCTGCGTATCACCAGCTTCGGACGCTGGATCACGATCGATGCTTTCCGCCGCAGGTCCTATACCTCGCGTTGAATCAGCGCCGGGAATGCGAGCAGACTCGAGACTGCTTATTGATGGGGGAGCAGTGCCTGCGCCATGGGACGAAATTGCAAATGGTAAAACATATCGAGATAACGTTCAGTTTCTTCATGCTCCAGATTGCTGACGAATTTCCAGAAACCGTAGATACGCGATAAAGTCATCATTCGTTCTGCGTACAAACGCCATGTATAACGTGATTCAACCCGTTTTAAAGCCATTTGGGAAATATGGTCCCAAAAATCGGGATCGGCGGCTGAGCGAGTGAAAAAATCAGCCATGGCTTCGGCCGCGGCAGAACCGTCGTTCGGGTCGAAATGATAGCCCGATATTCCATGCTGAATGATCTCCCGCGGACCGCCATGACACGTAGCGAATACGGGAAGGCCGGAAGCCATAGCCTCGATGATGGTCAGCCCAAATGCCTCGAATCGGGCCGGCTGGACAAAAATGCCGCGCTTATCAGCCACATGCCGATACAATTCGCCCGCCAGATTCTTTTCCAGGCGAGTGCCGAGCCAGCGCATGCGCCCTTCCAGCTTATATTCATTCATGATGGCGTGCATGTGGTCAATTTCGGCCCGTTCCTCACCATCGGTCGAAGCGGCAGGGTCGATATACCCACCGATTACGAGTAGATTGGCTGCATCAGATAGACGCGCACATTGTGCAAACCACGCCGCCAATCCAGTCAAATTCTTGACCAGATCGAGGCGGGCCATTGTAAAAATCAGGGGCTTGGCAGGATCGCTGAAATGACCGCGCCAGGGTACGCCGGGATCGTCTCCATATAAAAGACGCTCGATGTCGGGCAATAGCGTTTTCAGACGGCGCTCCCCGTCGAGATAGGAGAAATACACCTCGGCATCGGCACCGGGGGAGACGATATTGAACTTGGGGTCAAAAAGATCGACGCCGTTCAGCACTCGATACAAGCCGGGCATCGTGTAGTTCTGATAGGTTTCATATTGGCCCACGGTATGAGAGGTACCCGCAATCTCCTGATAGGTACTGGTAATAATAAAATCGGCGCTATTCATTGCAATCAGATCAGCGGTGTACTGGCAATTGAAATGATACTGGGCTTCATTCTCGCGCCAGTGCAAGGCGGAATGCAAATATTTGCTCTGCTCCAGCGCGTGGGCGATATTGCACTGTGTTACACCGATTCGTTTGGAAATCAGTGAGGCCACCAGGTTTCCATCCGAATAATTGCCGATTACCAGGTCCGGGCGGCCACTCAGTTGTGCCAGCGCTTCGCGTTCAAGATCATGCGCAAAATTCTCCAGATAAGGCCATATCTCGAAACGCGATATCCAGGACCGGACAACTTCGCCGTTGGGTTTACGAAATGGCACACGCACAATCCATGAGTTCTGGGTGCCGTGGATTTTTTCCAACGGCTGGTTGCACAGGGTATCTCCCGCCTCGGGGATCAGGCGTGTGCCTATCAGAATTTTCGGTTGGGCCGTTATCCCCTGGAGCATTAGGCGCTCGCTCATGTCCCGTTCCAGAGCCCTTACCTGATCCAGGATGTAAACCACCTGACCGCCCGTATCCGGCAATCCCAACACATTATCCTGCCCGAAATAGCCATGGGGCGACAGGACCAGCAACTTTGATATCATGGGAATTCGCGCTAGGAAATTCTCGAGTATTTGTGCTGAAGGCGCTTCGAGAATATCCACCAGGAGGCTCATGGTGTCGCTCACCCGCTTGGCGCAATCACCCCAACCCGGTGCAAAACCCAGTCCGCTCAGTAACTCCGCAATCGTTATCCATGGCGTATCGTCGGGATATCTGTCGAGCAACCCAAGCGCGCGGCGCAACCCGGCGCGCAACGCCGCAACGTCGGCAAAGTTGCCGTTGAGCATCAATTGATGCCCGTCCATGGAATGCACCGCCAAAAAATTCAATAGCTTGACCGAGCCCATGCCCGGATGGGTAAACAGCGTGCCTGCCAGTTGCTTGTTGAGAAAAATCACCCCTTGACCGATCGAGCGAATTTCCTTGAGCCGCGGGAAACCACGATTAAATGGCGCGAAATCCAGTTCCAACACCGGTTCATGAGCGCTATCCGGGCGCACCAGCATTTCCTTGAAAGCCAGATAATCGGACACGCTGACAGGCTCAGGTATCAACTGCTGCTGATGAATGCTCATGAAGTGCCAACTCCCGGCACCTTCGCGTAACGCCATATAAATCAGCGGGGGCCGGCACACCGCCTCTTGCAGAAGATCGACGACTTCTTGCAGCGGTGTCTCGACGAGGGAGTGGGGAAGCTCTGCGCTTAATGCATCAAAAGCTGCCCGAAGGTCCGAGCGCAGCAAAAGCGGACGTTCCAGTTCGAACCATCTACGTAACAATGCATACAAATCGCTACGGTGATCCGCAGCCCAGGCATCAAATTTAGGTATCATTCGCAGTCTCCATGAGGGAAGTGCCAAACTCGTAATGTGCCATGCCTTCAGCGATGCCGTCCGCGTAGCCTGCACGGGCAAAATAAATTTGCTCATTTCCCCTTAGACTCGCCAATTCGGGGCTATGGTTTGCAACGATCACGCCAAGTGTGTCACCGATCAGCATTTCTCTATCGTTGCCTGAATCACCTGCGACTAAAAAGGAGCGCAACGGCAGCCCCCATTTATAGGCAAGATAACGTATTGCCCCCCCTTTGGAACCGCGCAGAGGCAAAATGTCGAGATAAGCCTGGCGCGAATAAACCAAATGTGCGGACAATTTTTGCTCACGTAATAGAGCCCTGATTTTTGCCATTGGCGGCATTTTTTCGGGATCTACATTGTAGCTAAGCTTGAATTCGCGCTGATTCTCCTTCGCTTGCAATGTGAGACCCGGCACTCCGTCAAGCACGCTTTCAATCGCATCGCGGCGCCACAGGTACTTGATGAAATTTTGCCATCCTATATCCGGGCGGAGTTCAGGACCATAATTGATCTCGCTGCCGACCGCGGTAATCAGCACATCAGGTAAGGGAACGCCCCATTCCTTTAATATCTTGAGTGTACTTTCCAATGTGCGCCCTGTGGCGACTCCAAAGCCTAAATTGGACGGGGTCGCCCGCAAGATAGTCAGAAAACGGCGCAAGGCGGCACGATCACCCAGCAGGGTATTGTCGATATCGCTAATGAGCATATGCGATATCAGCGGTAACGGATGGCGTTGCGGCCTCTGGTATATCGCCATGGTGCGCCGGATTTGCTTACGCTCCTGATGCAACAGACGGAACAGAACGCGCAGGTATTTCCTGACGTGCGCATCCCAGGTGTAGTAATTCCTGACCCCTGCAATACCATTGCGCGACCAGCGCCGCCAACGGGTCGAATCCGCCAGTCCGTATTCAATCGCCTCCGCTATGGCATTGATATCCATGGGATTCACCAGCACGCCATTTTTGCAGTGCGCCACGATATCGCGCGGTCCTCCGTCTTCTGTAGCAACGATGGGAAGCCCGCTGGCAGCCGCTTCGATCAAGGTAAGACCGAACGGTTCGGTGAGCGCCGGATTGACAAATATGCCCCGGCGCCGGGCTGCAAGCCGGTAGAATCCCGCGATATCGGCCGGCTTGTGCTGTTTGGGTAGCGCCACTTTACCCCATAAATCGTAAAGATCGATATCGAGCAATAGATCGGTCATTACCTCAACCTGCGCGACGTCAAGCTTACGGATGTCCTCGCGATTACCCGCTATGATGGCCAGGTTGGCGTGCTCATGCAATTCAGGTGAACTGCCGAATGCGGCGATCAAAGCACCGAGATTCTTTCGCATTTCCGGGCGGCAAATCGTGAGTACCAAAGGCTTGCGCGGGTGCACCAGAAAACGGTCGATGAGCCTCGCAGCCTCCGGTTCCGGCGCTATCCGGCGACTGGGCGGAGAAAAGCGCGAGATATCAGTCCCGGGGGGAATAACCACGGCACGCTCACGTTGATAGTTTGTATACAGTCCGTATTGCTCGTCACTCTCCTGAGGTGTGCTTGTTATGATCAGGCTTGCATGCTGAAGTATGGCCTCCTCGGTCGATATTCGGCGGTAGAAGCTGAATTGACGCTCCAGTGCCTGTGGTTTACGCCCTTGTGCAAGCAGGCGCTGCTGCTTGCTTCGCCCGAGCGAGTGCCCGGTATGGATCTGCGGGATACCGAGAAGCTGAGAAAGCTGCATCCCGACATAGCCCGCATCGGCATAATGACTATGGATGACATCAGGCAAACGTTTCTGCTCGCGCAGAAAAAGCAGCGCACGATCTACCAGTTGATCGAGATAGGGCCAAAGGCTCTCCTTACGCAGATATCGGCGCGGCCCGCAAGGAAGACGAATTATTCGTGCATTGTCGCCGAGCATCTCTTCCGGGCGTGCATAGTCGGCGGATACGGAGGAATCTTCTATCCTCCGGGTCAGCAGATCGACCTTGACGACCTCGTGCTGGCGCGCCAATGCCCGGGCGACCTCCACCACGTATAGCACCTGCCCGCCAGTATCCGCGTCGCGCCCCAGTTCCAGGTCGTTCCCCCGGATCAACCCGTGCAGGCTTAGCATCAGGATATATAAATCTTTCATTCAGATGGGTTCATATGCCAGTCGCTGATGAATGGTTCGTAGAAATCGTTGTGCTCCGGAAGTCCGCCACGTATCCGGCAAATTGCACCGGCAAAATGATGTGCCCGTTGCAAGGTGAGGGGCACGGCCCAACCGTGCAGCAGGCCAAGCATAAAAACGGCCGAGAACGCATCGCCGGCGCCTACCGTATCACGGATATCCGTGATGGGATCGGATACCGCCGTTATCGGTTCCGCGGAATCTTCCAGCCACCAGGCCCCCGCTTCACCGCGAGTGACAAGCATGCCGCGCAACTGGTAACGCTTGATCAGCACCTTGGCCTGAGCCTCGGCGGATATTTCCTCGATATTCAGTAGCCGAGCTATTCTCTCAAGCTCGTCGTCATTAGCCTTGACGATATCTGCGTGCTGTAATGACCATTGTATGCGATCCACATAAACCCAGGGATCGCGCAAATTGACATCAAAGAAACGCTGACCACCGGCAGCACGCAATAAATGACGCAGGGCTCGATGCGAGCCGGCACGCTGCGCCAATGTTCCAAAATAGACAAGTTCCGGATTCGCGGCGAGGGCGGCCATGCGCGATAGCCGGGGATGAATATGATCGTAGGCTTGATCGGGAATAATATCGAACCGGTGACCTTCAGAAGTGAAATTGATATCTACCATGCCGGTAGGGTAGATGGTATCGAGCTGAACACCGTGTGTGGCGAGTCCCGAGCGTTCCAGGGTCTGCAACACGCGAGCGCCCGCGGCGTCCTGTCCTATACGCGTAACCAGGACAGGTGCGCAGCCAAACGCACGCAAGTGCCGGGCAACATTGAAGGGCGCACCGCCCAATACCTCCCTGTCGGGAAACCGGTCTACCAGAATTTCACCAAACAGGAGTACGACATGACGACTGCCGGTCATTGTTTTTACCTTGCGAAGGATTGATTCCCCAATTCAACCTTGATTCAAACATAAATCGGGCCGTAACCAACGCATCTGCGAGACTTTCCTGATGGTGGTCTTCTTCAATGCCGAAGATCAGGGAGAGTTGCTTATCATGGATTGGTCAAGGCTCTTCTTGTACAGCAACCGGATCTCATGCTCGAGGCCAGCACCTGTCTTATGGTGTCTTATCGGTGTCCATGCGCATTGCACAGACACCCGATAGGGTCTCAGCTCATTTTCTGCGGATGAGCAAACCTTTTATCTGCGTGGAGAACCGGGGGGAATTAGAGTGATACTAACAAGCGCCAGGAAATTTTTCTGTACGCTATCATACATACAAGAGTAATCGTTTCTCCTCCAATCGCCGAGGTGTTTCGGCCTTAGAGTCTTTCGGCCTTAAAACTTGTAGCCACGGTGAAGCGCAACCACGCTCGCCGATAGATTGAAGTACTCTACTCGCTCGAATCCGGCGTTTTGCATCAATTGTTTCAATTCCTCCTGCGAGGGATGCACGCGAATGGATTCGACCAGATAGCGATAGCTATCCGGGTCTCCGGCAATGAACCCGCCCATCGCTGGAAGTACCTTGAATGAGTAAAGATCATAAAAGCTTTGCAATGGCTTCCATACCTTGGAGAATTCAAGCACGATAACCCGTCCGCCAGGTCGGAGCACGCGCAGCATTTCTTTCAATGCCATATCCTTGTGGGTCATGTTTCTGAGGCCGAAGGCAACACTGACACAATCAAAATAGTTGCTTGGGAATGGCAGCTTTTCCGCATCGCACTGCGCTACCGAGACAGCCGCACCTTCATCGAGTAACCGGTCGCGGCCTATCGTGAGCATAGCGTTGTTGATGTCGGTGAGCCAGACCTCGCCATTGCTGCCCACCTGCTCCAAAAACAAGGCGCTCAAGTCGGCGGTGCCGCCGGCAATATCAAGCACCCGGTCTCCTTTTCTGACTCCGCTGGTCTCTACCGCAAATCGCTTCCACATCCGGTGCATACCCGCCGACATGAAGTCATTCATCAGGTTGTAGCGCTCGGCAACCGAATCGAATACCCCGGCTACCTTGCGGGCTTTCTCTGCTTCAGCTACGGTATTGAAGCCGAAATGAGTTGTTTTTGTCATGGATGGTCAGTATTTGAATGAAGGGCACATACTACAGCAAGACGGGTTGCTGTAGAACCTGTGCAAAAGCCGCGGATTGGGGCGAATAGTTGGGGCTGGGCTGGCAGCCGAGCCGATTACCGAGCCGCGAAACCGGGAAGTTGTTCAGCGGATTTCCTTGCCGGTTACGGTTCAATGCTTGCTGGGGGTCATCGGTTCCCGGCTCGCGCCTGCTTCTTGCATGCGATGAAGGTACCGCTGCCACATTTCATCGTGGCGCAAGCCGTAGTCATAAAGTAAATCCCACGAATAAAGGCCGGTATTATGCCCATCCGAGAAATTAAGCTGGATTGCATAATTGCCCACGGGTTTGATATCGTTGATATTTACCTCTCTCTTACCGGTTTGCAGCACTTCTTGCCCGGGGCTGTGGCCGCGCACTTCCGCGGAAGGCGAATAGACCCGCAAAAACTCACAGGGAAACTGGAAAATTTTTCCATCACTGAAAGAAATCTCCAGTATTCTGGACTTCCGATGAAGTTTTATTTCGCTGGGACTGGGAGTGTCTTTACTTAGCCCTGCCATTGTGCCGCTCCTCCAGTTTGCAACTGGCGAATGATAAACCAGCGTGGATAAAACAAAAACATCGATACGGGGATGCCGACCATTATAACCAACTCGTCAAATGGCGCCCATCCTCATGAGCTGATACTTATCGGTGGCGGCCACACACACGTCTTATTGCTGCGAAAACTCAGCAAAAATCCTTTACGCGGCGTGCGTATGACCATGGTGAGCGATTTCGAGTGCGCTGCATACTCGGGAATGTTGCCAGGGCATATCAGCGGCTTCTACCAGCAAGCAGAACTGCTTATCGATCTACGACATCTATGCAGGCTCGCCAATGTTCAGTTCATCCATGCAAAAGCGTGTGGAATGAATTTGAAACAAAAGCAGGTGCTGCTCGACGGCAGTGCTGAGCCCCTGGCTGCCGACCTGGTTTCCATTAATGTCGGCGGGATATCTTGTACGGAAGGTGTAGAGGGCGCGAAATCATGGGCGATTCCGGCGAAGCCTGTGCCATGCCTGCTGAAAGGCTGGGCAAGCACCATGGCCGCGGCCCGGAATAGCACAGGCCGGCTGCAAATCATTCTCGTGGGCGGCGGTGCAGGCGGCGTGGAACTGGCGCTAGCCATGCGTTCCCGGCTGGCGCACGCTGAATTCACCATCATTCACAGCGAGCCATGCTTGCTGCCGGGGCACAATTCACGCGCACGACACATTGTTCACAACCTGTTACTGGAACGAAATGTGGCTGCGATAACCGAGGCCAAGGTGGTCGAGGTGATGCCGGATAGTGTGCGTCTCGATGACGGACAATTGTTGGCTGCGGACTTCGTTTTCTGGGTTACGCAGGCTGTACCCCCGGCGTGGCTGGGGGAGAGCGGCCTGGATATTACGCGTGAAGGCTTCATTAGAGTCAAGCCAACCCTTCAGGCAATAAATCATCCCTGGATTTTTGCTGCGGGGGATGCAGCTTCCATCGAAAACCGGAAATTACCCAGATCCGGTGTATTTGCGGTGCGTATGGCGAAACCGCTGGAGCACAACCTTCGAGCCTATCTGGCGGGTCGTCTACTCAAGGATTATAAACCTCAGCGGCACAGCCTCAGCCTTATCGGCACTGCGGATGGACGCGCCATTGCTTCTTACAGCGACTTGGCAGCGCGTTCCGCTTTTTTCTGGTGGTTAAAAAACTGGATTGACCAGCGTTTCATGCGCCAGTTCCAGTAACGGCCGTTATGTAGCTATCTTGCAAGACATGTCAGAGGTTTAAGGAAACGCGGGTATTATGGGTTCCGTCCCTTCGACCTTCACTTCAGGCAAGTGTGCTTTTATCCGCGCCTCAATATCGGCAACGCGTTTTTTTGGCACATCGGCCAGAACGAGTAACTGGCCAGCCTCGATTGCCTCCTCAAATTGCTTGACCCTGGAATTGGCCGTGCTCACGCCTATCATACTACCCGCCCATGCGCCTACTCCCGCCCCTGCGAGAGTGCTGCCCAACAGAATTCCGCCTGCAATGACCGTCGAGGCGGGGGGAAGCGCGATGGCGACCAGTCCGGCGAGCGCACCCGCTGTTCCGCCCAGTGCAAGTCCACGCTCCACTGCAGGAACAAAATCGCTCTTCTGAAGCAAGCTGGCTTCGGGCAGTTCTTCCAGAGGAGTACCGCGCTTCGCCAGCACGTGAATGTGTCGTTCTTCGATTCGCGAAAGGAGTAGCTCGTCGACGATACGTTTGGTCGTGGTTAAATCGGGAACAAGAAAGTAGATTCGTCGCATCATGATCTCCTAAAAATTGTTCACAGATAAATCATTCAGGGCGGAAATGGCAGAGACGCAAACCAGCCTGATTTCATCATAGGACGGCTCAAATGAAAAAGCAAACCATCGCAGAAATTCTCAAGCGAGACGCAACCACCGCTAAAAAGAAGTAACGGAATTTGAAAACTGACGGATTCCTGAGCATACTAGCCTTGCTGATCAAAGTACGAAGACGGAGCGAACTACATGGAAACAATCAAAACACGTGCAGCGGTTGCATGGGGACCGGGCCAACCGTTAACTATCGAAGAGCTTGACCTGCTGCCGCCACGAAAAGGCGAAGTACTCGTTCGCATCGTAGCCACCGGCGTTTGCCATACGGATGCATTCACCCTGTCGGGGAAAGATCCCGAGGGAAAGTTTCCGGCGGTTCTCGGTCATGAGGGTGGCGGCATCGTCGAGGCGCTCGGCGAAGGTGTCACGAGTGTTGAGGTGGGAGATCATGTAATCCCGCTCTACACCCCTGAATGCGGCGAGTGCAAGTTTTGCAAATCGGGTAAAACCAACCTGTGCCAGGCTATCCGGGCCACCCAGGGACAAGGGCTTATGCCCGACGGTACGACACGTTTTTTTAAGGACGGGAAACCCATTTATCATTACATGGGCACCTCGACCTTTTCGGAATATACGGTAATACCTGAAATTTCATTGGCCAGAATCAGTAAGGAGGCACCGCTGGAAAAAGTATGCCTTCTCGGTTGCGGCGTGACGACAGGTCTGGGCGCTGTTGCCAAGACCGCGAAGGTGAAGGCAGGCGATACCGTGGCGGTTTTCGGCTTGGGCGGCATTGGCCTGGCCGTGATTATCGGTGCGGCCATGGCCCGGGCCGGGCGCATTATTGCAATCGACATCAATCCCGGCAAATTCAAAATAGCACGTCAACTGGGTGCCTCCGATGTCGTGAATCCCAAGGACTACGACAAGCCGATTCAAGACGTGATTATCGATATGACCGGCGGAGGCGTGGATTTTTCGTTCGAATGTGTCGGCAATGTCAAGCTGATGCGTTCTGCCCTTGAATGCTGTCATAAAGGCTGGGGAGAATCCGTGATTATAGGCGTCGCCGGCGCGGGTGAAGAAATCTGCACACGCCCTTTTCAACTGGTAACGGGGCGTGTATGGCGCGGCTCGGCATTTGGCGGCGTAAAAGGCCGTACCGAACTTCCCGGCTATGTTCAACGCTATCTGGATGGAGAATTCGAGCTCGATACTTTTATTACTCACACTATGGGCCTGGAAGATATCAATAAAGCGTTCGACCTCATGCACGAAGGTAAATCCATTCGCACGGTTATTCATTTCGATAAATAAGGCCAGGGGTTTTACCCGAGGCTGAAGGTTGCTTTTAAGGATAGGGATATGCCGGAACTACAGCTTCTCTCGTCGCACCGCTCATTCGATGGGTCGCAAGCGCGTTACAGACACGCTTCGAAGTCTTTGAATTGCAACATGAACTTTTCTATTTATCTTCCTCCTCGGATATCCTCCCCGCTGGGCAATCGCGGGCAAGTGCCGACCGTTTACTGGCTATCGGGATTGACCTGCACCGATGAGAACTTTGTCACCAAAGCCGGAGCCCAACGGGTCGCGGCGGAACTCGGGATTGCGCTTGTCATGCCGGATACCAGCCCACGGGGTGAGGGCGTAGCGGATGTTGCGGATGCGTATGACCTGGGGCTGGGCGCCGGTTTTTACGTAAACGCAACCGAGGAGCCCTGGCGCAGCCATTACCGCATGTACGACTATATCGTGGATGAACTACCGGCCCTGGTCGAGCAGCATTTTCCGATTAACGAGCGGCGCTCGATCTGCGGACACTCCATGGGGGGCCACGGCGCGCTCATGATTGCATTGCGAAATCCTGTACGCTACCGGTCGGTATCGGCTTTTTCACCTGTGGTCAACCCGACCACCAGTCCTTGGGGGAAGAAAGCGTTCAGCCATTACCTGGGCAACGATATGAAAAACTGGCAGGCTTATGACGCCACGCTACTGATTGAGGCCGCACACGCATCGGAGCATCTGCCGATATTGATCGATCAGGGCGATGCGGATGAATTCCTGGCTGAGCAACTGAAAACCGAGCGGTTCATTGCCGCCTGTGAAGCAGCACACTATCCCGCACAGATCAACATGCGAACGGGGTACGATCACAGCCACTTCTTTATTAGTACATTTATCGAAAACCATCTGCAGTTTCACGCTCAGGCATTGCGTAGTTGATCGAGTAATCAATGGATTAACGGGACGGCAGTTCGGCAGCGTCAAGCGGCTTCCTTCGTTTATTTTTGATATCTGCGTACATTACGACAGTTGACCGCCCACTTCCTATTTGTTAATTAAGTACTATCGCTGAAAAGGATTTTTCTACCCACAAGCTTCACCTTTCTGGTGAGCTCGTTACGGGGCGGATGGCGGGAAACACAGCAACGCTAACCCGACTTTCGCTATTCGCGCCCTGAAACCACTATTTTCCATTGATTTTTGACGCGGCCTCTGCGGTAAGTCGTTGATTTTGCTTTTGGGTGTACTGTTAAAAGCGTGAAAGTCGCTGTAATGAAGACCTTGGTCCTTGGCAACGGGGGAGCGAGTTCTTAAACTGGGTGCATGTTCCTCAAATGCACACGACGGACCAAGGATGGCAAGACGCACCACTACTGGAGTGTAGCGGAGAACCGACGTCTGTTGAATGGCAAGGTGGTACAGCGTCAGGTGCTATACCACACGTTGCGCTTATAAGTTGAGAAAGAGATAGGAGTTCAATAACGTTTAATGAAACTTTCTGCCTTCTTGCGTCGTGCCATAAACCTGACCAACCCCAGCCCTATGAGCATCAAGGCATAGATTTCTGGTTCCGGAACAATGCCTATGCAATCACTTGTCCATTGTTATTGAGCCCCCTGGCTTCCGTTAGAATCCATCCCTCGGGCAGATCCACTAGTGAATTAAAGTTCATCATCCCCATTCCATCTGGACGGTGATGAAGGCACGGTCAACACCTGTAGACGCTCCTGTAGCTATGCTAGAACCGGCCCACCACTTGGCCCACATCGTTGATGTCATTAGGAAGCTGAAATCCCGCCTAACGTGCTAAGCACGGTCACTGCCCCGGTATTGAGGTATGAGGAAGGAGCGCCGTTCTAGGGCGAAAACGTGAGTAACAAGGCCGAGGCCGGTAATCAGGGCTGCGGCCCGAATGAGGCTGCAGATTTTGAAGCGATGGCAAAGTGTCATGGCACCCTCCAACAGGTGGCGTTTAGCATTCATTGCTTCAACTTAGGTGATGGAATTTAAGCTATCAAAGCAATACGCCTATACCCACTGCGTTGGCCATAGGTTCCATGAAATGTAGTAAAAGGGAACTATTTTGCTAACGGATTAATAGTAAGATGCCATTTCTTGAACTACAAATAAACAAGAATGACGAAAGAATATGGCTGACGTTCTAAAACTTCTAACAAAATGGCATCCCGAAGATGATCCGATATCGAGAGAGCAAGCAGATGTACTAATTTCGATAGTCGGGGAGCGCCTAACTGAATCGGCAATGGAAGGCTTCCTGATTGTGTGTTGCCGCTTTGTAGATGAATATGGAAATCATCGAACTTCCGAGTTGGAGAATATTTTCAGGACTCATACAGAAGCGGGAAAACAAGCTCTCGTCGCAAGCTTGGAACATGTGAACAGTTGGGTTGGCGGAATGGAAGCATATGAGCGAAATTACCCAGTTACCGTCAACCCTTCCAATCCTGCGTTTCCACTTTTTAAAATCCTTAAAATTGAAAACCTAGCGCCTTCTATTTTTAGAATCCTAAACTCAAAAGGAATGGTAGATCCAAAGGAAAGTCTCATAGATTACATCTCTCGAACTGGTAAGTTACCAGCGGTACCCAAACAAACGGAGCCTGTAAGGCGGATCAAACCTGACTTCCACTGGTGCTCCTACGACAAATGGGAAAGCCCTGAGCAGACACGAAATGCACTGCAAATTCTCTCAGAATGGAGTGATTGTCAATTACGCGCCACGATCATGACTGCGGGCTTAGGAGAATCATGTTATGTGGCCTTCAATGGTGATAAATCTGACCCAGCAGATTCCAAATTACGCTTCTACAAGTATTTTTATGAACCCATTAGCCAGGATCATCCAGAATTCGAAGGGGGTGGACTGCAGATAGGTGTTGAGGGGGCACCAAAGGTTCAACTCCTCGAGCTCTGGGACTTGGACCATGGCCAATGGAAGGTAATTTGGAAAAGATAGTTCGTCTCCGTTGCCTAGGGAAGCGCTGATCAAATAGCTGCTTCCAGATCTGTGGAGGCTGGTTGCTGTTTTTTTAGCGCAAACCAACCGACAATTCATTTCCCGGTCCTATTTCATTGCCGAGTTGCCCTGTTTTTCTGTTTCATCGTCCGCTCTGGACAATAGCGAACGGATTTCGCCCCTCAGATATTCCCATCTGCCGTGATCCCCGCTTGTATTCCTCACTGATGTAGCCCGCATCGCCAAAGATGACTTCGTCTTGCGCAAGCCAATCGCTGAAAGTTGAGATCATCGCTGTCTTTCGACGGTGAAGCGGCACCATTCGTGACGGAATACATAATGCTAAATCAATAAAATAAGTAGAGACGGATCCTCTTCTGTGGTATGCTATTGACATTATGAGTAGAAGAGGGAATGCGCTGGTATGGCAACGAACCGTGCGACACCCGGTGGGTGACATAACCTTGCGCAACCAGGAAAGCAGGCTGTATCTGGCGTGGCAGTGGATTTTTACTCGGGCATCGTGGTGGGCTGGTCGATGAGCAGGCCGTACTTGTGGCGCTGTGGCAACGCGGGGGGAAAACCAAGGTCATCCTGCGTTCGGATCGCGGCTGTCATTTTACCAGTGACGAATACCAGCGCTTCCTACAGGGACACAATCTAATTTGCAACATGAGTGCGGTAGGCAGTTGTGTCGACAATGCAGCAGCGGAAAGCTTCTTTGGCGTGCTCAAGCGCGAGCGAATATATCGCTGACAGTATCGAACCCGGGCTGAAGCGGGGACAGATATCTTCGACTATATCGAGCGATTCCATAACCCAAGAAAAGGAAGGCAACTGGAAATGCGTCAGCAGTATGCTTTAGGCTTAACCAAACCGCCCGTAAAAATTGGATAAAACCCCAAGTTTGAAATGACAGAAAAATATTTTTTTCGACACACATTCGAAAAAATATGGCATCATGGATTTAAAGCACTATATATGGTAATTATAATCACTTCAAATACTACATTTAGCGGGTTAGTCTTAACTTATAAGATCCAACAAGCAGAATACTTTCCACGGAGTTGGAGGAAGCTATGAGAAGATAATCGGCTCATTTGACGCGGCCCCTCGGTCAAGTGAGCAAATTAAGACCCCCGATTAGCATAAACCTTCCACGGTGACTAATCAGGGGTCGGTAGGGGCCAAAAATCCAATATTTAAAGTTGGCTTGCGCATACTGTGTATGAATTTGACTTACTGGTCAATAGACAATATCGCGACCGTTTCATAAGGAACTGAAATGAAGAAGCAAAATAGTGGCAGCAATAAAATTGGACGTGATGCAGGTACTGGACGGTATATCCCAGTTAGTGAGGCAGAACGTCGCCCTAAGACAACTGTCGTAGAAAAACGTACGCCCCCTCACTCAGGAAAGAAGAAGTAAATAAATGGCCCTACTTCGGTAGGGCATTTATTTGGCACGCCCGCCCGCACAAGATTGAAATCGCAGAATATTTGTTTTAACTATACGATGCTCCACATTTTCTTGGATATGGCACAACGCTTAATGCGAGTTTCAAGGAATTAGCTGAACGCATTACCAAAGGCGATCCGCTCACATTCCTAATTTATTTAGGATTATTACTCTCCTCCATATCTGGTCAACTTACGGACGAGATTCTCGCTTCCTGTATAATTCTTGATCTTTGCACTTTCAAAGGCTCCTATGGAAGCGGAACAGCTTAACGACATTGCCCATCAACTCGTGGATCTCGACAGCCGGGCAGCAGCATTGCGGAGGTATCTTTGACTTCGATAACAAACAAACACGGCTGAACGAACTCACCCGGCTGACGGAAGACCCTGCGATCTGGGACGACAACAAGCGCGCCCAGGAATTGGGGCGTGAGAAAAAAATGCTGGAAGGTGTCGTCATTAATCTGGAAACGGTCGGTCGGCAGTTACATGATGCGCGAGATCTGTTCCAGATGGCAAAGGAAGAGAATGACGACGCTACGCTGCACAGTATCGAGCACGACATCAGCCGATTGGAAAAGACCGTGGCGGAAATGGAGTTCCGCCGCATGTTTTCCAACCCCATGGATCACAATAATTGCTTCGTGGATATTCAGGCCGGCTCCGGCGGCACTGAAGCCCAGGACTGGGCGGCAATGCTGGAACGCATGTATCTGCGCTATTGCGAGCACCGCAATTATAGTGTGGAGGTGATGGAGGAGTCGCCGGGCGAAGTCGCGGGTATCAAGAGCGCAAGTCTCAAAATTTCAGGCGATTATGCCTATGGCTATCTTCGCACAGAGACAGGCGTTCACCGGCTGGTGCGAAAATCCCCGTTCGATTCGGGTAATCGACGCCATACATCCTTTGCCAGCGTGTTTGTTTATCCTGAGGTGGATGAGACCATCGAAGTGGAAATCAACCCCGCTGATTTACGGGTCGACACTTTCCGCGCATCCGGCGCGGGTGGCCAGCACATCAACAAAACGGACTCGGCCATCCGGATAACCCATAATCCCACGGGTATCGTAGTGCAGTGCCAGAGCGGCCGCTCGCAGCACCGCAATCGCGCAGACGCGATGGCCATGCTGAAATCGCGCCTGTACGAGGCGGAACTGCGCAAGCGGCATGACGAGAAACAAGCGATAGAAGACAGCAAGACCGATATCGGCTGGGGACATCAGATCCGCTCTTATGTGCTGGATCAGTCTCGCATCAAGGACTTGCGGACCAATATCGAAAGTGGCAACACACAGGCCGTACTGGACGGCGGGCTGGATGATTTCATCGAAGCCAGCTTGAAACAAGGCATATAAGGAGAGCTGACAGTGACGAATGATGCTTTAGAGGAAAGTCCGGGCGAATCCCTCGATTCGCTTAACGCGGAGACGAGGCTCGTCGAGGAGCGCCGCGCCAAGCTGGATCTGTTGCGCAAAACAGGTAACGCCTTCCCGAACAATTTTCGTCGCGACGATTTTTCGTCGGATCTTCACCGGCAATATGGCGACCATTCCAATGAAATGCTGGAAGCGGCGCCAAAGGTTGTAAACGTCGCGGGACGAATGGTATTGAAGCGCGTGATGGGCAAGGCAAGCTTCGCCACCATCCAGGACATGAATGGGCGCATCCAGCTTTATATCGCCAACGACGTCGCCGGCATCGAGGCGCATGACGCATTCAAGCATTATGACCTCGGCGATATATTGGGCGCCCAGGGGATGCTTTTCAGAACGAGAACCGGTGAGCTTTCCGTTCGCGTCACGAATTTGCGGCTGCTCACGAAATCATTGCGCCCTCTGCCGGAAAAATTTCATGGCCTGGCCGACCAGGAGCAAAGATACCGTCAGCGCTACCTAGACCTCATCACTAACGAAAACAGCCGTAGCGTTTTTGTTACGCGCTCCCGGGTCATCCAGTCCATTCGTGAGTTTTTGGTCAGGCATGGCTATCTGGAAGTGGAGACGCCAATGATGCACCCGATTCCGGGCGGCGCCGCGGCACGGCCTTTCATCACTCATCACAACGCGCTGGATATGCAACTGTATCTCCGCATCGCGCCGGAGCTTTATTTGAAGCGCCTGGTCATCGGCGGCATGGAACGCGTATTTGAAATCAATCGAAGCTTCAGAAACGAAGGGATTTCCACCCGGCATAACCCTGAATTCACCATGCTGGAATTCTACGAGGCTTATCAGGACTACACATACCTCATGGATTTCACCGAAACAATGCTGCGGGAAGTCGCGCTAAAGGTGCTGGAAACAACCAAAGTCATTTATCAGGGGCGTGAAATTGACCTCGCACAACCGTTCGAGCGGCTTACCATTACCCAGGCGATCCGAAAATTTCATCCGGAATATACCGATTTACAACTCGGCGACCGATCCTTCCTGGTCAAGAAACTCGAGGCGCTCGGAATCGCTTACAAACCTGCGGACGGCATCGGCGGGCTACAGCTTGCCTTATTTGACGAAACCACCGAGCATTTACTGCTTGAGCCAACCTTCGTCGTTGACTATCCAGCCGAGGTTTCGCCGTTGGCACGGCGTAACGATGCAAATCCCGCGATAACCGACCGGTTCGAGCTCTACATTGCCGGCCGCGAAATCGCCAACGGGTTTTCCGAATTGAACGATCCGGAGGATCAGGCTGCGCGCTTTCTCGAACAAGCCGATGCAAGAGAAGCGGGAGATGCCGAGGCCATGTATTATGACGCCGACTTTATTCGCGCGCTCGAATACGGCCTGCCACCCACCGCAGGCGAGGGTATCGGTATAGACCGCCTGGTAATGCTCTTCACCGATAGCCCGAGTATTCGCGACGTGATTCTGTTTCCGCAATTACGACAGCAAGATTGATTCGGATTAAAGGAATAGCTTATGCAAATACACGCCTACCAGCTTAGGTATCCGCCACTGATAAATAAACAAGGGACATGTCGTCAGAAATATTTGAATCAGTTTATGATTTGTTAAGCTTCATGTAATCGGTTTAATAAGCCAATCAGTTGACAAGCTTGGACCCTCAAATTGTCGATTGCCAAGCCGATTAAGATGTGGTGTCAACCCAAGCCCATATGAATATGGTTTGGTACCGTTGAAGCCAAAGCTGCCTCGTAACTCGCTGGTTTCGTTGTACGTAGCAATTAGTGCATCGATTTGCGATGAAGACAGTTTTTCAATACTCGGTAAAATTTCTGCTAATACATTTCCAGCATTCCAACTCGGGCAGTTGTGGAGCGCGTTTATATAAGCATTGAGGGCTTGGCCGTTCTTGATTAGGATCTTCATAAGATCTACCACAACTGCTGGCCATGTGCTGGAAAGTGCTTGAAACTTCCCAATGAATCCATAAGGATCTTTGCCTAATCTCACCGGAATAATCGGTACTCCTCTAGCAACTGCATAACCGACTTCTTGGTCTGTCCAAACGCTGTCGTGGAAACCCTCAGTCATGAGTGCGACGAACCCATCCATGCTGGCAAGAGCGTTCTCGATTTCTTCCTGCCATGCCTTTGTGGGATGGATATCATTGTGGGCCACAAAGCAGGATATGCCAAACAACCGGAGTCCATCTTTTACGGTGGTAGTTTCTTTTTTTACCTCTGTTTTGTGGCTTAAGAATAAACGGAAGCTGGCATCCCCCCAGATACGCTTGGTCGCGTCAGGAGGGGCCTGCCGTTTTCCATCTATGAGTAATCCCGATTCATTACGCCATTCTTGATTCGCAGCGTCCTCCATTTCGAGGAAAGCCCTTGCAATAAACTCACTATGGACGTTATGGAGCTTATTAAGGTCTGCTGTAATTTGGTCTTGAATGTCGCTTTTTTTCTCAACGTAACTCAAGAACAGTTGCTCTGGGATAATTAGATAAAGTGCATGTCCGTAGGTATTTCCATTCCAATTATCACTATCCTCGGTCCATCTCTCATGAATTCGTATCTGTGCATTGACGATGATTTCCTGAAACTGCCGTTTTCCATTTTGTGCATAAAATTTCGACAATGCCGCCAGATAGCGCTCAATTTTTTTGGGGAGTTCGAAGTTAAATTCTTGCTTACTCATGTGATAGGGTCATTTAGGTTTATCGCATTACTGCTTGAGAATAATCTACTTACCTTTAAACCGAGACGAGTCATTCGCCCGGGATTTGTAGACAATTTCAGCAGGATATCTATCGGTTCATTTCCTAATTTATTTCCTAATTTATTTTCTAATTTTACCGTATCGATATCCAATCCAATAATCATCGTTGTACTGTTGGATAAGAAAGATAGTCAACCATATAAACTGTTTACTTTCTTGAAATTTGGACACTTGTTCATCACGCTTCTTTTCATAGTCCTTCCTGTATGTGATAACGTCCTCTATCACATACAGGGAATATGCTGGAGATATTCATGAACCAGCTCATCACTCCGCCGTCATTATCTGCTCCTCCGACTTGGAATACGAAGCAGAGGCTGTAATAATGCCGTCCGGCCGATTCTCTGCCAACGCCTTGGCAAGCAGGGTATTATGCCTGCTACGCTTGACAGACTAACGTGTAACCTTGTTTCGGCCAGCACGATTCATGGCAACCAACCCCATGATGCTAGGGAAGATGGCAATGACTGCGGCAATCAGATGGATCGGCACGTTATTCACCCGGTGCGCACCGCCTCGCGGCATTTGCCTTGGTGATGCTGCCGTTGACATGGGATTACTCATCTTCTACTCCTCGAAGACCAATGCCCCAACAGGAGCGATGCTGCCGTTATTAGTCAGGTACGCACGTGTCAACAGGTAATCGCCGACTTTAAGCGTGATGCGCGAGAAGTCCGCTGCACTGGAATGAACAAGCATATAGAGAAGCTCGATTCCGGCGAATGCCAGTAGGTATCCTGGGCATTTCGGCCGTCTGGGCAGCAGGCTTTGGCGGATAGGCCGAGCCAAAACTGTCGTTCTCAAAAATAGCGCCAATGCCTGTTGTCCTGAGCTTGAATTCGACTACCGCCTACCCTTCTGCGCGCAGCTTTTCCACCAGAGTGCACCAAAATCCGCTAGTGCGGATTCAATGACATTGAACTGCGTCTTCGCTGGTGGATAAAGCTTCATCAGTTGACCAACCGCATCCGTTGCTATTTTCTCGTTATGAAAGGAATAGCTCTGGTCCTTTCTCACGAGTAGATTGCCTGCGCAAGCGCCCGAGGTTGCGCTTAAGAATAGGATAAAAAGTATCCGCATTTTTTATCTGCCTCGTTTGATAGTAACGCGATCCCCCGGAGCCGGTAATTCACCTGCACTTGTTCTTCATCGGAAGACAACCCGCCATCCTTGCCCACCATCAACAGGATGGGCGCGCACTTTTTTACGCCTGTCGAGCATACCCTAACAGGGTATTGACAATATACCCCATCAGGGTATATTATTTTGCCATGGACTGCTTAATTGGCGCTGGATTTCCCGCAGCGACGGTGGGAAATCATATGAAGTAATTGAAGCCGACAAGTAGAAACAAGCCATGTATTGGATAGGGCAAGCGCGGCGAAATTGCGTTATGGACGTCTGAAAACTCAGAAGTGCGACGATGACGAATAAAGCCTCTCATCTGAAAGTCAAAGGCATGCATTGCACGGGTTGCGAAGAAACCATTGAGCATGCTGTGAATCATCTTCCTGGCGTGGAGAAGGTAAAAGCGGATTACGTAAAGCAGACTGTCGATATCGAGTTCGACGGCAAGCACATCAAGGAAACCGATATTCGCAAGGCAATCGAAGAAAAAGGTTATGGGTTTGAAAGCGCCTTCCCCGACGCTTCAGGCCAGCATCTGCGAAATGGACTCATTTTCCTGTTCTTCCTGCTGATAGTCGGCGGGGTTACCTTCTGGGGCAAAAGCATGATGCCGGGGTTGGTGGGGGAGATGAACCCCAATCTCGGGCATGCCATGTTATTTTCCATCGGGTTTTTTACGGGTTTCCATTGCATTGGCATGTGCGGCGGCTTCGTGGTCGGCTACGCAACCGCAGGTGGTCCTCAATCCGCAGCTTCCACCGCAATGCGCCACTTGATGTACGCAACCGGCAAGACAGCCTCTTACGCGGCCATTGGCGGCACGTTAGGCTTGCTGGGCTCGGTCGTGACCTTCACCCCTTACATGCGGGGCATCATCAATATTGCGGCCAGCCTCTTTGTCATCATCTATGGTCTGAAAATGCTGGATGTGTTTCCGGTGCTGCGCGGTTTCACCTTGCGTTTACCTCATTTCTTGACCAAAGGCGTCGCGAATGAACTACGAGGCCATCGCAGCCCTCTCGTCATCGGGCTGTTGAATGGATTCATGCTGGGTTGCGGTCCTCTGCAGGCCATGTACATCATGGCAGCGGGTACTGGCAGTCCCCAGGAAGGCGCTACCATGCTGCTCTTCTTCGGTCTGGGTACGCTGTTGCCGCTCCTGAGCTTCGGCCTGATGGCCAGCAGCGTGTCCCGCAGCATCATGCGCCAGTTGGTGCTTGCTTCCGCAATTCTGGTTATCGCCATGGGTCTGATGATGGCGGATCGAGGACTCAAGCTGACGGGGTCCGGCTATGACTTTAACTCGCTTTCGTCCCGCTGGCAGCAGGTAAAGCCCGCAGATAATCACCTCGAGCCGAGCGATGCGCTCAAGCAGCGTTGAACGCATCCATTTGCCGAGTTTATCAATGAACCTAAATCCGGTAGTTGACCGCTCATTTAATAGATCAATGCTATGATTAATAACAATATTTCATATTATTTGACGCTCACCTTCCGGGCGAGGGCGCTACGGGGTGAATTGCACTTCACCCCGTCCAACTACCGGATTTAGGTTAAATCTTGCGATGCGAGGTATCCATGCACTCTCTTGCGCTTAAGCAAATAGAATTGCCGATCGAAGGCATGACCTGCACCGCCTGTGCGGCCCGTATTGAAAAAAACCTCAATAAGCTCCCGGGCGTACGTGCTGCGGTCAATTTTGCCAACGAGAAAGCGCGGGTTGAGTTTGACGCCGCCACGACCCAGCCTGAAGATCTGGTCCGCTCGATCGAGAAAGCCGGGTTTCACGTGGTTCCACAATCGGTGCAACTGCAAATCACGGGAATGACTTGCGCCGCGTGCAGCGGCCGTATCGAAAAAGCGCTGAATAAACTGCCGGGTGTCACCGCTACCGTCAATCTCGCTACAGAGATTGCCCACGCCAGCTTCAGCCCTGGCGCGACCGCGGTGGATGACTTGATCGCCGCGGTTGCCCGGGCGGGCTATGGCGCCAGCGAAATCAGCGATACCAGTCGCACCGAGGAGAAAGCACGCAGGCTTGCCGCTTACAACGCGGAACTTCGCGTGTTCTGGATTGCAGCTGCGCTCAGCCTGCCGCTATTGCTGCAGATGGCGCCCATGCTCTGGGGAAGCGGTGCCGAACTGCCGCGCTGGCTGCAATGGCTGCTGGCAACGCCGGTACAGTTCTGGGTGGGCAAGCGCTTCTATACTGCGGCATGGAATGCGTTACGCGGCGGCGGAGCCAACATGGATGTGCTGATCGCGCTGGGTACCAGCGCAGCATACTTTTTCAGCGTAGTGGTAGTGGTGCTGAGCCTGGATCAGCACGTCTATTTCGAGGCAAGCGCGGTCATCATCACGTTGGTTCTATTGGGTAAACTGATGGAAGCCCGCGCCAAGGGCAAGACTTCGGCGGCTATTGAGGAACTTATCAGGCTGCAGCCCAAGATTGCCCGAGTGGAGCGCAACGGCGAGATCATGGAAGTGGACGCCAGCAGCCTCAAGCAGGGAGAAGTGTTTATCGTTCGCCCCGGCGAGAATATGCCGGTGGATGGCATCGTCATTGAAGGCGCTTCCAGCGTGAACGAGGCGATGTTGACCGGCGAAAGCCTGCCCGTTACAAAACAGGCGGGCGCGAAAGTATACGCGGCTACCATGAATCAGCAGGGGTTGCTTAAATGCCGCGCAACCGGTGTCGGCGCTCATACCCAACTTGCGGCCATTATCCGTCTCGTTGAGGAAGCGCAGGGTTCCAAGGCGCCTATCCAGCGATTGGCCGATACGATTTCAGGCGTGTTTGTGCCGGTGGTAGTCACACTCAGCGTGCTGACCCTGGTACTCACCTGGTGGCTGGCCGCAGATTTTGTGCCGGCTCTCATTAACGCTGTAGCGGTGCTGGTTATTGCCTGCCCCTGCGCATTGGGGTTGGCTACGCCAACCGCAATCATGGTGGGTGCGGGACGCGGAGCGCAAGCCGGCGTGCTGGTAAAAAATGCCGCTGCGCTGGAACAGGCCGAAAAAATTCAGGTTCTCATTGTGGATAAGACCGGAACGCTCACCGAGGGTGCGCCCGCAGTGACCGATATTGTTACGACAGGAACGGTTGCGGAACACGATTTGATGCAAACCGCCGCAACACTGGAGCAGGGCTCGGAGCACCCTCTGGCAAAAGCCGTGATAGAGCATGCCCGCCGCATGGGTATCCAACCGCAGGCAGTGAGCAATTTCAGCGCCGTCACCGGCAGCGGTATCACTGGCTGCATCGATGGCATCGAGTATCTTCTCGGCTCGCCCCGATTTCTGCACGAACATGGTGCGCTGTCCGACGAAAATTCGATAGCCATTCTTCAGGCAGAGGGTAAAACCGTCGTGGGCCTGGTCATGATGACCGCTGCAAATAACGCGGCGCCTGAAGTTCTCGGCTACCTCGCCATCGCTGACCGGCTGAGGCGTACTTCGGCACAAGCGGTAGCGCGGCTGCAGTCGATGGGTATCGAAGTCGTGATGCTCACTGGCGACAATTCCGCCACCGCAGCCGCCATTGCCAGACAGGCGGGCATTGCCGCTTACCGTGCCGAGGTGCTGCCTCAGGATAAAGCTGCCGAAGTGGGCAGAATGAAGGCGAGCGGTAGATTTACCGGCATGGTGGGCGATGGCATCAATGATGCACCGGCGCTGGCCGCGGCCGACGTGAGCTTCGCTATCGGAGCGGGTTCCGACGTAGCGATCGAGGCTGCCGACATCACACTCATGCGCAATGACCTGATGAGTGTGGCCGACGCCATCTCGCTTTCGCGCGCAACGCTGGGGAAAATCCGCCAGAATCTGTTCTTCGCCTTCATCTATAACGTGCTGGGGATACCGCTGGCGGCGATAGGATTGCTTAATCCCGTGGTCGCAGGTGCGGCGATGGCAATGAGCTCGGTATCGGTGGTAGGCAATTCGCTGTTGTTGAAACGGTGGCGAGCCGGCGCTTGAGCAGCTGATCGATTCACTTAACGCATTCACTTAATCGGAAGGAGTACGAAAATGCAAACGGAAGTCATAAAAATCAAGGGAATGACCTGCATGGGCTGCGTCAATAGCGTGAAGAGCGTGCTGGAAAAAATTCCTGGTGTGGGCAGTGCGGATGTTTCTCTCGAACAGAAACAGGTGACTATCCAGTACGACGCCGCCACTACTCAATCCAGCCAGCTCAAGGACGCTATCGCGGGTGCCGGTTTTGAAGTCGTCAACTAGCAAGAAGCCGTGCCATGCACCGCAGACGGTGGTGCAACCGGATAAGGAAGCGCTGATAAAGCGGCTCAACCGCATCGAGGGGCAGGTACGGGGCGTCAACAAAATGATATCGGAAGATCGTTATTGCGTGGACATCCTGAACCAGGTCTCTGCGCTGCAATCGGCACTTGATGCCGTGGCCATGCTGTTATTGGAGAACCATACCCATGGATGCATGCAAGGCGCCATCAAATCAGGCCAGGGCGATGAGGCAATTGATGAGCTGATGGCGGTAGTGCGAAAATTTGCACGGTAGGGGCAGCAAAGCTGCGGGATTTTGGTTGATCTTACTGTGCATCCGGCTAAACGAACTAAGCGAACTAAACGAACGGGTAGAGAACACAATGATACGAGTTGTCCTGATCGCTTTTTTGTTTTTTGCCGACCATGCTATCGCCACCGGGATTTCCCCGGTTGACGTGCCCGACACGATGGCGGAACGGGTAAAGGCCTGCACTGCCTGTCATGGCAAAGAGGACAAACAGGGGAGAGACGCATACTATCCGCGTATTGCCGGCAAACCGGAGGGCTACCTGTTCAATCAGCTGCGCAATTTCCGTGACGAACGGCGCCACTATCGGCCCATGGCGTTGCTGCTTGAAGGTTTGCCCGATCAATACCTGCGCGATATGGCGGCCTATTTCGCTTCGTTGAAACAGGCTTTTCCCGCACCCGAGCCGCTAAAGTCGTCGCCTGCCGAAGTTGAGCTTGCCCGCAGACTTATTACTCAGGGCGACCCCAGCCGTAAAATTCCCGCATGTGTTGAATGTCACGGCAAAGATCTGATGGGAACGGAGCCTTTTATTCCCGGCCTGCTGGGTCTGCCGCGGGTCTATATCATCGCCCAGTTCGGTAACTGGCAGAATGGCGGAGCAATGCGCGGAGAAACTCCCGATTGCATGTCCGAAATCGCAAAACAGCTCACGACCAGCGAGGCGAGCGCCATTGCGGCATGGCTGGCCGCGCAACCGGTTTCCGAAGCCCTCTCAACGCACGCGGCAAGCCCGGCGGCAGCTCTCCACAGTAAACTGGCTATGCGCTGCAGCAGCATCGTCCTCCCGTCCGGAGGGTTGCAATGAAACGTATTCTTTCGGCTGCTGTGCTTGCCGGGCTGACAGGCCTCGGCATTTTCATGGTACCGGCAAGCTCCTCATCTGTTCCTGCAGGCGTAGAAACACCGTCGGCAAAGACAGATGGCATTACCCGGCAAGCACAACAGCAACTGCAGGCACGAGGCGCCTATCTGGCGCAGGCCGGCAATTGCATGGGTTGCCACACGACACAGGGTGGGCGACCCTACGCGGGGGGACACATCCTCGACACGTCTATCGGGACATTCATCACGCCTAATATTACTCCAGATCCGGAAACCGGTATTGGACTCTGGAATGAGGAGGACTTCTGGCGGGCACTGCACGATGGCAAGGCACGCAACGGCAGCCCTTTATACCCCGCCTTTCCCTATACGGAATATACGAAGATCACGCGCGAGGATTCCGATGCAATCTTCGCCTATCTTCAATCACTTCCCCCTGCTCAGCAGCGCAATCGGCCGAACCAGATCCATTTTCCTTTCAACCTCCGTCCGCTCATCTATATCTGGCGCGCCCTTTACTTCGAGCAAGGCGTTTATCGGGCTGATGAGGTAAAGAGCGATGAATGGAACCGGGGCGCCTATCTGGTGCAAGGACTCGGCCACTGCAACGCTTGCCATACCGCCCGAAACCCGTTCGGCGCAAGCCAGGGTGAACTATTCGGGGGAGGACAACTCATGGGCTCGAACTGGTACGCTCCCTCTCTGACATCCCTGCAGGAGGCCAGCACTTCCGACTGGCCGGTCGAGGACATTGTCCAATTACTCCGGACAGGCTTGTCAAGCCGCGCAATCACAACAGGACCGATGGCGGATGTCGTCAGTCAAAGTCTTCAATATCTGACGAAGGAGGATGCCTATGCCATGGCTACCTACCTGAAGTCACTGCCTGAAACCGATCCACGCTCCAGAGGGATAGCCCCTGCGCTGACGGAAGAAGTCGACAGACTGCTCCGCCAAGGCGGCGAGATCTACGAGACGCACTGTCAGGATTGTCATGGAAATCTGGGGCAAGGCGCACCCGGCGCTTATCCGGCGCTGGCAGGCAACCGCGGCGTCACACTGGCCTCCCCGATCAATGCAATCCGCAGTATTCTCAATGGTGGCTACGCACCGGTCATCGCAAGCAATCCACGACCTTATGGCATGCCACCGTTTGCGCAGATCCTTCGCGATGATGAGATTGCGCTGGTCTTGTCTTATATCCGCAATGCATGGGGTAATCGGGGCACCCTGGTTACGGCGGCTCAGGTTGATCGGAGCAGGAAGGGTGCGCAATGAATATCGCAATGAAAGATTGTGCCAGCAGCGATTGTGCCAGCAGCCTTTATTATCCGTAATGCGTCGGCACTACGCGTTGGTACTACGGAGCATCAGTGATGGGCATTAAACCCGGATAATCCATTAGACGGCTCTGCGAGCCTACGCGAGTGCTGGCGGTCAGTTTGCGGCCATTTTTGCCGCTTGCTCGGCGTCCATAGGCTAAGCTATGGACTTCTCCCAACCGGCAAAACTGTCTCGCAACCTGCCTCGCCATCATCTCGCGTCCTAATGGATTATCCGGGTTAACGACTTATTTCAATTATCGAGGAGAATCAAGATGAATAAGTTCATATCCACCATTCTGTTTGGATCTGCTTTTGCTTTTACCTTTGCTATTGCCTTACCTGCCGGAGCCCATACCGAAGAATATTTCGATTCCAAAGAGTCGGCTCACGGTGGGCAAACGCGCATGGCCGGACCGTATCATCTGGAGCTTGTCGCCAAGGATAAGGAAATCGTACTCTATGTAATGGATCATGCCGACCGTAATCTCAGCACCGAGGGCGGTACAGGCAAGGCAACCGTTCAAACCGGCAAGGCCAAGAACAAGATCTCGGTCAAACTGGAACCGGCGGGTAATAATTTACTTAAAGGAACGGGAGACTTCGTCGTTTCACCAGAATCGGTGGTAACCGTATTCGTTGAGCTACCGGAACAAGAGGTAACCGCCGCCCGCTTCACCCCACTCAAGCTCAAAAATAAAACTATCACGAAAGTCCACAATGGCAAACCTGTCGCAGATAGGCAAGGCGCCAGCGCCAGCGCATTTTGAACCTACCTTTACAACTGCAGAGTGCTGCTCATGGATGGCGGCATCTCTGCAAATAACGAGGGTTCGGCGGCTACCGAGCCATGAGTGTTTTGGATCGGAAGATAATGATTATGCATTATTCGGCCGGTTTGCACCGTGGAGTTCACTGTGAAAGCCTGCAGTGCCCAAAAAAATCTACCCGCAATAACCATTGGCCAGAAACCAGTTCATCGCATCTTCAAGCGCTTCCGTCGCTGGCCGGTACTGGTAACCCAATTCACGTATGGCCTTGTCGCTGGAGTAAAACATCTTTTGTTTGGCCATCCGCACGCTGTCCACTGTCACGCGCGGCTCGACATTCGTGACCATTGCCATTTTTTCCATTAACCAGGCAGCGGGGAGAATCATCCTGACGGGAAGGCTGACCCGCTTTTTCCGCTTACCGCCAATCGTGTCTATTGCCTGCAATATCTGCAGCAATGTCATGTTTTCGCCCCCCAGGATATAACGCTCTCCTGGTTTTCCATGCGCGTAGGCCAGCAGGTGGCCCCGGGCAATGTCATCGGAATGCGCGACGTTCAAGCCGGTATTCACATAGGCCGGCATGCGGCCGCGCAAAGTGTCAACGACTATACGCCCCGTCGGCGTCGGCCTTATGTCGCGCGGCCCCATCGGCGTAGACGGATTCACTATCAGCAAATGCAGCTTATGCTCATCGGCCATCCGCTGAACGACTTGTTCCGCCATGAATTTGGATCGCTTGTAGTGCCCATTCATGGCCAGGAGACTCGAGGGTGTGTCTTCATTTGCAGGGACGCCGTCCTGGGTCGTTCCCAGCGTCGCCACGCTGCTGGTATATACCATGCGTCTCATTCCCGCTTCCGCGGCAGCCAGGATCAGCGCCTGAGTCCCCTTTACGTTGATGTCATACATGGTTTCAGGATTCGGCACCCAGAGCCGATAATCGGCGGCAACATGAAATAAATTATCGCAACCCGCGACCGCACGTTTCAGTGATGGAGCAGAGCGCAGATCTCCTTCCGAGATCTCAACAGGTAGTTGATAAAGATTTCTGCGGTCACTCCCCGGCCTGACCAGGCACCGCACCTCGTGACCTGCGTTAAGCAAACAGCGCGCGACTGCCGAACCGACGAATCCATTCGCACCTGTAACCAAGGACTTCAGCATGGCTGACCTCCGGTCAGCTCGGTGGACTCAAAATTTATAAGCGACGTTCGAAACTGCATTGTTGCGGTACTCCACAGCTTTTACACCCCAGGCCGATTTCAGACCGGACGATTGAGGGTGTAATTCAATAATAGATAACGCAACGAAATGAAAAGATCAAAGCACACTCACCTATCTGCATCAATACATCCAATACAAAAACAGTCCTCTGCCTTGCGCTCACACACGCCGTGTCGTAAGGTATTTCTCCACGTCTTCCTTGCTGAAACCCAGGGCAGCGGCCACACGGTCGGCATGGCTTACCGTGGACACACCTGGAATTAAACGATAGGTGGGCCCTTCAGGAAGAAACTCGCCCTGAAGGTAACGGCCCATTCCCCTTTCCTGCAGGCGTTCGCATAACTCGTGGTTATGCGTAACAAGCAGTGTGCTTGCTCCAAGCTTGTAAAAGCCTGCGAGGACATACTCGGAAAGCTCCATTTTCTCTTCGAACGTCGTCCCCTCCGACAACTCATCAAGCACGACGAGGCTGCCAGCCGTAGCGCTGAAGAAAATCTCGCGCGTTCGCTTCAGTTCATGGCCAAAGCGTCCTATACCTTCGTCCAGATGTCCCGGATCCGGCACCTGATAAAAAATACGTTCCGCCAGAACCAGTTGTGCCGCGGTTGCGGGAATGTAACAACCGATCTGCCCCAGTAGCTGAATCTGAACCACTGTTTTACAGTAAGCGGTCTTGCCGCCGCTATTTGGCCCCGTGATCACCAGTAGCCGCCCGGTATCGTCCAGTAAAATGTCGTTTGGCACATAGTCGGGATTGGCTTTGGCAAGCAACGGGTTCCTGGCTTGAGCAACATTCAGGAAATGGCGCTCGCGGTCCAATATCTCCGGCAGGACCATCTTGCCGCCAAACGTGAGTGAATAACGGCGAAATGACAAAAGCTCATCGATCATTCCCAGCGTATCCAGCAGACGCGCCAACTCGGGGCTGTTCTTGAATAGCTTGCGCAGCGGATATATGACTGAATCGCGGTCGGACGCGGCAATGGCAATCATGAGGACCGGCAGCACCGGTACCGCCAGCACGAGTATTCCGTAACCCAGGTAAGAAATGCCGAAGCCGGCCAGCAAGCCCTGAAAGAAATAAAGCGCTGCACCTATCGCACCCAATGCCCCGAACATCGGAAGGGGTTTAATCATCGATGGTCTAAAGCGCGGGATTGGCAGATAAGGTGGTTTTTCGTCCCTAGTCTTGAGCTTCCCGTCCACGGAATAGACCGGTCCGTGCATCAGGGAATAAGTACGCGTGTTTCCAAAATCGCGAATCGCGTCGAATAAGCCCTGCAGATATGTGCTCTTCGGCTGTGGCAGGGTTTGCATTGCCTCGACCATATCGATGACAAAAGCAGTACCATCGACGAATTGATGATAACCGTAACCGCTGAATTCCATTTCATCTTTACCGGCCCTGGAATTAGCGATGGCGAGCCCGCCGGTAAACGTACCGTAGAGCAATTGATGAAGACATTGCTCTCCCCCCGCCATGGTTTCCACGAAATGCTGCAAAGCGTTGCAAAGGCCGGGATCCGATTCCAGCTCGCGCAATGCCTCATGTTTTTCCCGCGTCACTTCGGCATCGATCCCTGGCTGGGCCAGGGATCGGTAAAGTACCGACTGCCCGGCATGGGTGATGGCATGGTTAAGCGAATCAAATAATTGGTCCGTTTCGATTGCGCTAAAAGTTTTTGCGTCCAGCACGCCTTTGACGGCTTCCGTCGGGCGGCTGTCTCGAATGCCCGACGGCCTGTCGCCAGTCGAAAGAATAGACGACTGACCCCGGTATGTATCAGATACGGCTGGCTCATTCATGGTTGGCCTCGGTAGCCATCAAGCTACGTATATTCGATTTGAAGATACAACGGCACGGCTACAGGCGCCGTGGAAGATCACGCCCGTTTCCGCTTGAATTAGGCCGATATGCCCAGGTAAATAAATGGTCGACGATATGTTACGGAGAATTCGAGCTGGAGTTTTCCTGCGTTCGTTGCTGCGAGCTTACTCGATAAAGCATGGTACTGCGATGGCCTCAACCGCAAATGCAGTTCCTGGCGGAAAGCAGATTCAGGCACCCGAACAACACAATGTAATGGCCATTAATGCGTCAAAACGACTCGCAACTTCTCCTTTCGAGAAAATCTAACACTCAACCACTTGCGCGTCAACGCAGGGAGGGAGTCCGTAGTCAAAAAACCTCATTTAAAAAGGGGTTTGAAGAGGTTATTGCACCAATGCCTGGTTTACCTCCCTCAAGTCATCCTCGTCCAACTCTCCTGCCTCGGCCTCCAATCTCAATCTTGACATGAGAAAGTTATTTCGCGCCTGGGCGAGATCCCGGCGGGCCGAATAATACAGCTGCTGAGCATTTAATACGTCCACCTCCGTTCTAACGCCGACCTCCTGCCCGAGCTTGGTTGAATCCAGCTGGCTCTTGCTCGATAGCAGCGCCTGTTTCAGCGCTTTCACCTGGGCGATACCGTTGGTAACATTCAGATACTGCTGGCTCACTTGCAGCACGCTGTTGCGCCGAGTATTGTTCAGCTCCTGGAACACCCTTTCCTGGATAGCCAGGGCTTCACGCACCTGCGATTGCACCGCGAAACCCTGAAATATGGGAAAACTGACCTGAATCCCTATTTCTTTTGAGGAAAGATTAATTGGCCGGCCGGTGATTGTACCGCCGACACCTTTCTGGTCGCTGTATATGGCGACCAGGTCCAGCGTGGGATAATGCCCTGCCTTGGCTCGTTCCACATCCTGTTTTGCGATTTCGTATACCGATTGCTGTACTTTCAGGGCGAGGTTATTCTGTTCAGCCACGGTAATCCAATCCTGCATGTTTGCGTACTTCAGGTTAAGCAACTCGTAAGCAGTGTCTTTCGGGCGTACGAGTTCATCGGGCATATGCCCAATGATCTGTTGCAGAGTGCGTTGCGCCACTTCCAGCTGGTTCTTGGCGGCGATTTCCTGGGATGTGGTCAGATCGAAACGGGCCTGGGCTTCGTAAGTATCGACGATAGTCGTCGTGCCCACCTCGAAGTTGCGCTTGGCCTGCTCCAATTGCTCCGAAATTGCTTTTTTCTGAGCCTCCGCGACCTCCAGATTCACTTGCGCGGTGAGGATATCCAAATACGCCTGGGCTACCCGGAGTATCAGATCCTGTGCTGCAATGATGAACTGCGAGTCCGCCTGAGCAACCTGAAGCTTGGATTGTTCATAGATTACGAAATTTTCCTTGCGATAAATGGGCTGGGTTGCCGTGATCGTCACACTCTGGTTATCGATGATCACTTCAGACGGCCTGACCGCTCCGACAGCCGCAGCCGTAGTGGTACTTCCGATATCTATGAATTGTCTCCGCTTCACGAACGCAAGCGAGAGGGTGGGAAGCAGTCCGGCCCGACCCTGCGGCAGCCTTTCCTGCGCCGCCATGTGAGCAGCACGCGCCGCGCTATATAGCGCGTCCTCTTCCAGCGCTTGACGATAGATTTCCATCAGATCGGCTGCGTGGAGTGGAGTATGTAAAGCTGCTCCTGCAATCAATAACGCACAAATATATTGCGGAATTTTCACTTTGATTCCAGATTGTCTAACTCTTGGACGAAAAAAGAGCTATCGACCGATTGGACGCGGTTGAGCTAGATCAGCCAGGCGGACTTGTAATTCATGGGATTGGGCCGTAAGATCAAAATGTAAATCTCTCGGGCTGCATCGCGTTCTTGAGTGGGGAAATACAGGTTTCAAACAGGCCGACTGTATTATATACGCCTGCATTTTCCTTTTGGACCACGCAAGTGACGAGCACGGCTTGCATGACAGGTGCGTCGCCTACCACCGCGAACAGACGTCCACCGGTTTTGAGGCTTTTTTGGAAAGCCTCCGGCAGAACCGGAGTCGACCCCGTCAGCACGATCACATCGTAAAGCCCATGCTGAGGCCAGCCACGGGCAGCATCTCCATTCTCCAGGATTACATCGGTGATTCCGTGCGCCCGGAGATTTTTTTCCGCAATGGCTTTCAGTTCCGGCACGATTTCCACGCTGCAAACAGACCCGCCTTTGGCTGCCAGCAATGCAGTCAGATACCCGCTGCCGCTGCCCACCTCCAGAATCCTGTCGGTTTTTTTTACCTGCAATTCCTGCAAGATCCGCGCTTCCATCTTTGGGGCAAGCATGACTTCACCGTATCCAAGCGGAATTTCCATATCCACAAATGCAAGAGAACGGTAAGCCGCAGGGACGAATTCCTCACGCCGCAGCTCGAATAATAATTTGAGAACTTCCTGATCCAGCACGTCCCATGTACGAATTTGCTGTTCTATCATGTTAAAACGATTTTGCTCAAGATCCATGTCCAGCCTTATATAAAATATCATCCCAGACTTGCAATTATTCCACATTTCCATTAGCTTCACAGCAGCAGCTAGGGGTCCTTTCCGGAAACACCGGAAACTGGTGAGACAGTCCCTTACTACCTGACACGGATAATGCCGCCGTAGGGAAGCTGGGATGTGACTAATCCCGCTTCTTTACCGCGCTAAAGGAGCGTATTATGAATGCAACCGTTTTAAATGCAGCACAAATCCCTTTGCCCTTTTCGAGCAAAACAGCCCATGTGGACGAAGGGGCGGTCAAGCCTCTGCCTGAATCCCGAAAAATTTATGTACATGGCTCCCGCCCTGATATTCAGGTGCCGATGCGGGAAATCAGCCAATCCGATACGCCTGCCAGCATGGGTGCGGAACAAAACCCGGCAATTTACGTTTACGACACTTCTGGCCCATATACGGATCCGGCGGTAAAGATCGACATCCGTTCCGGCCTGGCTCCCTTACGTGAAAAATGGATAGATGAGCGGGGCGACACGGAAATTCTCTCCGGCCCCGCTTCCGCTTATGGCAGGCAGCGCCTGTCCGACCCAAAGCTCGCTGAAATGCGCTTTGACTTGAAGCGCCAGCCCCGCAGTGCCAAGGCCGGGGCAAATGTCACGCAAATGCATTATGCGCGTCAAGGCATCATTACGCCGGAAATGGAGTATGTAGCCATACGTGAAAATCAACGTTGCGAACACCTGAGCAATCAACATCGGGAATTACTCACACGCCAGCATCCCGGGCAGGATTTCGGTGCCTTTCTGCCCCAGCATATCACGCCGGAATTCGTACGCGATGAAGTGGCTAGAGGTCGCGCCATCATTCCTGCCAACATCAACCATTCCGAATCCGAACCGATGATCATCGGCCGCAATTTTCTGGTGAAAATCAATGCGAACATCGGTAACTCGGCACTGGGCTCAAGCATCCAGGAAGAAGTCGAGAAAATGACCTGGGCTATCCGCTGGGGCGGAGATACGGTAATGGATCTTTCCACCGGCAAAAATATTCATGAAACTCGTGAGTGGATAATCCGCAACAGCCCCGTTCCCATCGGCACCGTGCCAATTTACCAGGCGCTGGAAAAAGTCGATGGCAAAGCGGAGGATCTCACCTGGGAAATTTTCCGCGATACGCTGATCGAACAGGCTGAGCAGGGCGTGGACTATTTCACCATCCATGCCGGCGTACTGCTCGCCTATGTCCCAATGACGGCAAAACGGCTGACCGGCATCGTTTCGCGCGGCGGCTCCATCATGGCCAAGTGGTGTCTCGCGCATCACAGGGAAAGTTTTCTGTATACCCGCTTCGAAGAAATCTGCGAAATCATGAAAGCATATGATGTGAGCTTTTCCCTGGGAGACGGCTTGCGCCCCGGTTCGATTCACGATGCCAACGATGAAGCCCAGTTCGCGGAACTGAAAACCCTCGGCGAATTAACGCAGGTCGCATGGAAGCATGACGTGCAAGTGATGATCGAAGGTCCGGGCCATGTTCCCATGCACTTGATCAAGGAAAACATGGATATGCAGTTGAAATACTGCGCCGAGGCTCCGTTCTATACGTTGGGGCCGCTCACTACCGACATCGCGCCTGGCTACGATCATATTACGTCCGCCATCGGCGCTGCAATGATCGGCTGGTATGGTACGGCAATGCTGTGTTATGTTACGCCAAAGGAACACCTTGGCCTGCCGGATAAGGATGATGTAAAAGATGGCATTATCACTTATAAAATTGCCGCTCACGCGGCAGACCTGGCGAAGGGCCATCCCGGTGCGCAGATTCGCGATAATGCGCTTTCGAAAGCCCGCTTCGAGTTTCGCTGGAATGATCAGTTCAATCTTGGCCTCGATCCCGACAAGGCAAGACAGTTCCATGATGAAACTCTGCCGCAGGAAGGCGCCAAACTTGCCCACTTTTGCTCGATGTGCGGCCCCCACTTCTGCTCGATGAAGATAACCCAGGATGTGCGCGACTATGCCGCACAGAAAGGTGTTGGCGAAAATGAAGCCTTGAAAAAAGGCATGGAAGAAAAAGCGGTCGAATTTGTGGCAAAAGGGACGGAGATTTATAACAAGCTGTAATGGTGATGGCGCATTGCGCTCATCCTGCCATAGAGCCGACCGTTAAACAGGAAGCACTCGTCTCTCCCGGGAAACGGGAATGAAAAGTCTTCTCTAAATTATTCGCTGATCGGTTCTATGGCAACTTCAAGAAGTATTTTCAAGCCTGAAGCAGGCTTCGATGCGATAATGCCGAAAAAAATAATCAGCCGGATAAATCGCAACCTATATGTCGCCATTGGAAAAACCCATTGCCTGGTAACACTTTGACTTACCCGCTTCCGCTCGTGCTTATCCGGCACTTAATTCGTTTGGCCGGATAATCGCATATGGACTGGTTCCTGTTCCTCAAGGCCCTGATCCTCGGCATTATCGAAGGCCTGACCGAATTTCTCCCGATTTCCTCTACCGGCCATCTCATCCTGGCGGCTGATCTGCTCGACTTCAATGACGATAAGGGAAAGGTATTCACGATTGTCATTCAACTGGGCGCCATTCTGGCGGTATGCTGGGAATACCGCGTCAAGATTCGTAGCGTAGTTGCGGATGTGGGTTCGCGTCAGGATGCAAACCGCTTCGTGCTCAATCTTTTCATCGCGTTTCTGCCTGCCGCGATTCTGGGTTTATTGTTCATTAAAACCATCAAGCAATATCTGTTTCATCCAGTACCCGTGGCAATGGCATTTATAATCGGCGGAATTCTAATTCTGTGGGCCGAGCGCAGGCAACATGTGGTGGAAGTTGAACGGGTGGAAGATATGGACTGGAAACACGCGCTGAAAGTCGGATTAATGCAATGCCTGGCCTTGATACCAGGCACCTCGCGCTCAGGTGCAACGATTATTGGCGGACTCTTTTTCGGCTTATCGCGCAAGGCTGCCACCGAGTTCTCTTTTTTCCTGGCAATACCCGTGATGTTCGCGGCCACCTTCTACGATATTTTCAAAAATCGCGATATTCTCCATTTCGATGATATCGGCGTATTTTTTATCGGCTTCGTGGCCTCCTTCATCAGCGCATTATTGGCTGTACGGGGATTATTGCGCTTTATCAGTCACCATGATTTCACCGTATTTGCATGGTATCGCATCGGATTCGGGATCATTGTGCTAATCACGGCTTATTCGGGAATGGTCAAATGGTCAGCGGCTTGAACTGAAGCCCGTCGACTTCCTGAATCCGGACGCGGAGGTCGGCTCAGCCTTGTATCCAAGGTAACCCTGCTGCTTTCCACCCCCCTTTGGTACCACGATGGCCGGTTGCGTCTTTCTCGCCTTCAAAACCTTCGAGAATATTGTAGCAATTTGCATAGCCCGATTCGGTGGCGGTAGCCGCAGCCTGATGTGATCGGCCTCCGCTGCGGCAGATGAACATCACCAGCGATTCCTTGTCCACCTGGCTGGAAAGATAGTCGATGAAGCTGGAGTTGGGCCGCATCCCAGGATAGGACTGCCACTCGATTTCAACCGCACCCGGTATTCTCCCTACCCAATCCCATTCGGCTCTGGAACGCACGTCCACCAATTTTGCTCCGGGCGCTTCCTGCAGCAGATCAAGCGCTTCACCGGGCAACAGTGCCCCTTCGTACGGCAAATCCATTTCCCTGGCACGCTGTTGCGCCCTCTCCAGTATTGCAGTGATGGTTTCCATATGGTTTTCCAGAATAACGGATTAAAATGCAATGGTAATCCATTTTCAAGCGGGTGTTTACCTAAAAACTTTATGTATCGGATAGGCTTCATAGCGAGCGCCACGGCAGCACCCGCGATTCCCCGGCATCTTTTCCAAAGATATCGGGTCCCGGGTAGATTCGGCTCGACATCTTGAAAAAATGGAAACGTTCCTGCTGATATAATGTTACCTTTAACCTAGATAATCCATTAGGACGCGAGATGATGGCGAGACAGGTTGCGAGACAGTTTTGCCGGTTGAGAGAAGTCCATAGCTTGGTCTATGGACGCCGAGCAAGCGGCGAAAATGGCCGCAAACTGACCGCCAGCACTCGCGTAGGCTCGCAGAGCCGCCTAATGAATTATCTGGGTTTATACTTATGTCCTTTAATTCAAGACAGTCTTCATGGAGAGAAATATGGCGGTACCCGATGTTCTGAAAATGATCCAGGACAATGAAGTCAGGTTCGTTGATTTAAGATTTACGGATACCCGCGGTAAAGAACACCATGTAACGCTTCCCGCCCATGCCATCGATGCGGACAAGCTGGAGGATGGTCACGCGTTCGATGGTTCCTCCATTGCCGGCTGGAAAGGCATTCATGCCTCCGACATGCTGCTGATACCCGACCCCGAAACGGCGAAAATGGACCCGTTCATGGACGAGGCGACAATGTTCATGACCTGTGATGTGGTGGAGCCTTCCGACGGCAAGGGCTATGACCGCGACCCCCGCTCGCTGGCGAAACGCGGTGAAGCTTACCTTAAATCGACCGGCATCGGCGACATCGCCTATTTCGGACCGGAACCTGAATTCTTCATCTTTGACTCCGTTATCTGGCATGCCGATATGTCCGGCTGCTCGGTAAAGATCGAATCCGAGGAAGCAGCCTGGAGCTCGGCAGTAAAATACGAAGGGGGCAATACCGGGCACCGCCCCGGTATAAAAGGGGGATATTTTCCCGTTCCTCCGGTTGATTCCTTGCACGATATTCGTTCCGCCATGTGTCTTGCACTGGAAGAACTGGGTATCGAAGTCGAAGTACATCATCATGAAGTCGCGACTGCCGGACAGTGTGAAATAGGTACCAAGTACAGCAGCCTGGTGAAGCGCGCCGACTGGACCCAGGTATTCAAATATGTCGTGCACAATATCGCGCACTCTTACGGAAAAACGGCGACTTTCATGCCGAAACCCATCGTCGGCGACAATGGTTCCGGCATGCATGTGCACCAGTCGATCTGGAAAGCCGGACAAAATCTATTTTCCGGAAATGGTTACGCGGGCCTCTCGGAAATGGCGTTGTATTATATAGGCGGCATTATCAGGCATGCCAAAGCCCTGAACGCCATTACCAATCCGGGTACCAATTCCTACAAGCGCCTGGTTCCCGGTTTCGAAGCACCGATCAACCTTGCTTATTCGGTAAGCAACCGTTCCGCCGCAGTGCGTATTCCCTACGCCAACAGCCCCAAAGGAAGGCGCGTCGAAGTGCGTTTTCCCGATCCGACCGCTAACCCTTATCTTGCTTTCACTGCATTGATGATGGCCGGGCTGGACGGTATCCAGAACAAGCTTCATCCAGGTGACCCCATGGACAAGAATCTTTATGACCTTCCACCCGAGGAAGCCGCCAGGATTCCCAACCCTTGCGCCTCGCTGGATGAGGCACTGGATAGCCTGGATAAGGATCGCAACTTTCTTACCCGGGGTGGCGTGTTTTCGAATGATATGATAGATGGCTACATCGAACTCAAGATGGAAGAAGTGACGCGGTTTCGCATGACCACCCATCCGGTCGAGTTTGATATGTATTACAGCTTATGAGGATGAAGCCCGTTCGCCCCTGATTCCACAACCGCCGAACCAGCCTGGATGGTACCTGACAGGACATAATAATCGATGAACATCCTTATTGTTACGTTACTCGCCGCACCCATGCTCATGCTTGCCGGATGCGGCGAGAAAGCGCCGGCGACCGCCGCCAAAACGGAAGCGCAGACCCGGTTGCCGGATGAATTCACATCGGAAGCACAAATTCCGAGCATCCTGGAAAATGAGCTGACCCCGGAAGAAAAATCGGCGATATTAAAGGAAATCATGCCGGGGGGCTCGGAGAATGAAGCGACGCCGGAAGAAAAATTCCTGCAATTAAGGAAAGATGCCGAGGCTGGCGATGCCAAAGCCCAAAACGGACTGGGCGTCATGTACTACACCGGGGAAGCCATATCCAAGGATTCATCCGGTAAAATCCTGAGCAATGACCCTGTTACGGCTGCTGCCTGGTTTCATCGATCCGCTGCGCAGGGATATGCGGATGCCCAGTTCAACCTCGGGCTGATGTACGCAAATGGTGAAGGTGTCGCCAAAGACCCGGTCAAAGCGGTGGAGTTATTTCAAAAGTCGGCTGAGCAGGGCAATGTCGATGCCGAAAACAACCTCGGGGTGATGTATTTCGCCGGCGAAGGAATAGCCAGGGATACCGATAAAGCCAAGGAATGGTTCACGAAAGCCGCCGCCCAGGGAAATGCTGATGCAAAGGCCAACCTTGATGCAATGAAATAAAACGAATTGAACCCCGCCTCCATCGAGATCATTGGCGCACTGCTGTTTGGCGTCGCGCTGATCCACACCTTCTCGACCAAATATTTCGAGCAATTGGCGCATCGCCATCCCGCTCACGCAGGCATCTGGCATTTTCTCGGCGAAGTCGAGGTTGTTTTCGGCTTTTGGGCCATGGTCCTCGTCATCATGATGTTTGTCACGGACGGCAGGCACGCCGCCATCGCTTACCTCGATCGACAGAGCTTTACCGAGCCTATGTTCGTGTTCGCCATCATGGTCATCGCGGGCACTCGCCCGATCCTGCAGTTCGCCATGCTCAACGTAAAAACGCTCGCGCGGCTTATTCCCTGGCCGGAGGGCAGCGCGTTCTACTTCATCACATTATCGTTTGTTCCTCTGCTGGGCTCATTTATCACGGAACCGGGGGCCATGACGTTAGCCGGACTGATTCTGCTTGAGCGTTATTATTCCAGGGGGATTTCCACCCGGCTCAAGTATGTCACGCTCGGTGTGCTGTTCGTCAACATTTCCATCGGTGGAACAATGACATCCTTTGCCGCACCGCCGGTTCTCATGGTGGCGGGCAAATGGGGATGGGACACCACCTTCATGTTTACTACATTTGGCTGGAAGGCAGCGATCGGCGTGCTGGTGAATGCCTTGGCCGTCACTTTCCTGTTTCGACATGAATTATCGGGATTAAAAAATGAAGCGCGCGCCACACATGCCAAAGTCCCATTACCCGTGGTACTTGTGCATATCGTATTTCTGGCAGGCGTGGTAGTGTTTGCGCATCACCCTGTCGTCTTCATGGGGTTGCTGCTCTTCTTTCTGGGCTTTGCGAGTGCCTATGAGCGCTATCAGGACCGGCTGATTCTGCGCGAAGGATTGCTGGTGGCTTTTTTTCTTGCCGGGCTGGTTGTCCTTGGGGGACAACAGAAGTGGTGGCTGCAGCCCTTGCTGTCTGACATGGACAACACTGTGCTTTTTTTTGGCGCCACTCTCCTTACCGCGATCACCGACAATGCAGCGCTCACTTATCTGGGTTCTCTCCTGGAAGGCACGAGCGCAGAGTTCCGATATTCGCTCGTTGCCGGCGCCGTTACCGGCGGAGGGCTTACAGTCATTGCAAACGCACCGAACCCGGCAGGCTTCTCCATATTGAAAGGTTCGTTCAGAGATGGAGCAATACATCCTTTAGGCTTGCTGGCAGCCGCACTTCCGCCCACGATCGTAGCCATTCTTGCATTTCGCCTGCTTTAAACCTAAATCCGGTAGTTGATCGCTCACTTAATAAATCAGTGCCCATGCGGTAGTGCAGATTCGTCGTTCTTCAGCGCATTCAGGCTGTCATTCTCCGAGCGCAATATTTCGACTTGTTTACGCAGGCGGCTTATCAGAATTCGCTCATGCAACATCGTGGGGACCGTAATCAAGGCACCGATGAGCGTTCCAAGGCCGAAGCAGGCAGCAATCACAGAGGAAAGCGACGCATCGATGCGCCACAGCAAGAATACAACGCTTACCGCCACGGCGTTCTGAACCGCGAACATGACAATCAGAAAAACAATGATGAGCGCGACAATCAGTTGTAATTGCATGACAGCTCCTTCCCGGGCGAATGCTCGCTTCCTGGTGCTACGCAATGCCCTACCTGGAGGAAAATCAAGCGGCGATCCCGAATATCGAAATCCGCCGAATACTCGATATCGGCGCGATACCCCAGCATCAGTGGCACATTGAAGTGCGGCCCCATGCAGAGTTAACAGGACAGAAACTTTTTCCGGGTATGTATCAAAAAACTTCTTTCAGACCGAGGGTCAGGTATACGCCACGCGTTAGCCCACCTTAAATGGTCTTCCTCAAATATATTACCCCCGAACTTTACGAGTGAACCCGATCTCCATCCATTTCTTGATGCGGTTGGCGTCACCGATACGTGAGTTCTTTCCCCAGGAATCAAGCAATACTATGATAATTGCTTTACCCGTTATGTTAGCCCGCATGACAAGACAGCGTCCGGCTTCACTAAGAAAGCCCGTTTTCGATAAATCAATATCCCAACTTCCGCTACTCACCAGGCGGTTGGAATTGACGAACTGCATGCTGTGGTCTTCATCTGCAAACGCCACCGCATGCGCAGCGGTCGTCGAAAATTCACGAATGACATCGTAGTCATGCGCAGCGCTCACCATTTTTGCCAGATCACGCGCAGTGGAAACGTTGGCACTATTCAGCCCAGTGGAATCAACAAAATAGCTATTGCCCATGCCAAGCTCGAATGCCTTCAGATTCATTGCGGCAACGAACGCATTGATGCCCCCGGGATAGGTGCGCCCCAGCGCTGCCGCGGCACGGTTCTCGGAAGACATCAATGCCAGCCGCAGCATTTCCTGGCGAGTAAGGCTTCCCCCAACGCGCAAGCGCGAGCGGGTATTTTTGAGAACATCGATATCAGCGGCTTCAATGACGATTTCCTCATCCAGAGGCAATTTCGCATCAAGCACAACTATTGCTGTCATGAGTTTCGTGATGGAAGCGATCGGCATCACGTTATCCGCATTTTTGTTAAAAAGGATATGCCCATGCTGAGCGTCCATAACCAGGACCGAATGCGATCTAAGATTCAGCCCACCCTTCTGTGCGAAAGCCCCGCCAGTAAAGGCGAACATGAGGCAAATCACCAAGATAACTTTTTTCATTTGTCATTATCTGCCAGAAAATTCATCCGCCCCCCGCGGATTGGGAATTTGCGCGCAGTTAAGTTAACAAATATCGCGTAATAGGGAAAGGACTTTATAGCAATTGGGAGCGGTTAAACCTGAGACGAGAGCGCTATTGACGGTGAGCCGCAAGCTCATCCTTCAATCAGTGATCCGTTGCTCATCGGTATCCGATAACCTTTGATAAGCGCCAGCGAGGCACACTCGAGCGGAAGGGGTCGTGAAAAATAGAAGCCCTGCATTTCGTCGCAACCGTGCTTTATCAGGAAATCAAGTTGCGATCTGGTTTCAACACCTTCAGCTACCACCTTCAGCCCCAGGCTGTGGGCCAGCTTGATCATCGCCACGGCGATGGTTGCATCGTCGGGATCGGTGGTAACGTCCCGGATGAACGCGCGGTCAATCTTGATTACGTCCAACGGAAACCGCTTGAGGTAGGCAAGACTTGAGTAACCCGTACCGAAATCATCCATCGATATCTGCACACCGAACGCTTTCAGGTTTTGCAGCGCATTGGCGGTTGTTTCGGCTTCTTTCATCAATATCGACTCAGTCAACTCGAATTCCAGCAAATGGGGATCAATTCCGGTGACCTGCAGAGTCTTTCCAACACACGAATCGAGGTCTTGCTGCTGAAACTGCCGTGCCGACAGATTGACCGATATCGGATACAAGGAAAGCCCTTGGTTCTGCCATGTTTTTATCTGTTCACAGACTGTTCGCACCACCCATTCGCCAACTGAAACAATCAGTCCCGTATCCTCGAGCACTGAGATGAACTGAAGCGGCGGCACGAGCCCATGCGTTGGATGCTGCCAGCGCAGCAACGCCTCAAAACCGGTGATTTCGCCACTGACCAAACTTGCCTTCGGCTGATAGTGCAGCACGAACTCGCGCCGCGCGAGCGCACCACGAAGCTGAGTTTCAATTTTGAGGCGGGCTACTGCGCGCTCATTCATCTGCGGCAAATAGAAGCGATAAATGGCTGGGCCCTGCTCTTTAGCCTGGAACATCGCCGTGTCGGCATTCCTGAGCAAGCCATCCGCATCCGTACCATCTCCCGGATAAATGCTGATTCCAAGACTCGCTGAAATATAAATTTCCTGCCCTTCCAACTCGAAGAGCAGCGAGAGAGCACTAATTACCTTTTCTGCAACCAGGGTTGCGTCTTCGGCCTGAGCCAGATCGGTCAGAATGAACGCAAATTCGTCTCCACCCAATCGCGCAACCGTATCGCATGAACGCACGCATCGTTGCAGCCGTTGCGCAACCTGAACCAGTAATTTATCGCCAGTGCTGTGACCCATCGTATCGTTAACAATCTTGAAGCGATCCAGATCAGCGAATACGACACCTACCCGGCATCGGCTACGTTGCGCATGCTCCATCGCCCGCCTGAGACGATCGAGGAAAAGGCTTCGATTGGGTAACTCCGTCAGGGGGTCGAACTGGGCCAGATAGGTGAGGCGCTCCTCTGTAGCCTTACGGTCGATAGCAGTTGCAATAATATTGGCCAGGCTCTGCAAGAAGTTGATACTACCCGACGTGAAGCGGAGCGCTTCGCGGGAATAGGCCCCCAGTATACCGTACGGGCCGCCGGCGCCTGAGATAAGCACATCGGCACTACTGCGGATACCATGATTTCGCAGAATATTCGAAGGCTTGAAACGGGTTTCGGCGTGGAAATCTCCTACGATGACCGGTTGGTGACTCGCGAGAACAAACCGGTTCTGGCTGTTTTCATAAGTGAATGATATTTTGCGGCCTATCCAGCCGGCTTGCCAACCCGAACCTGCCTTGAGTACAAAAGAACGTAAATCCGGCGCAAGCTGGAGAACCTTGCAAAAATCGATGTTCAGGCCCTGGGAAACAATTACCGCAGCCTGATCCCATAGCTCGTCAAGATCGGCGCTGGCGAGTGCCCGTTGCCCGAACGCTGCAATAAGGCCCTGCTGCATGGCGTGCTCCTGAATTGCCAGTTCGGTCTGCTTGCGCTTCGTAATGTCAATGGCCGTGCCTACTATTCGTAGGTCGTTACAGTTCGTGCTCCATTTCACCGCTTTGGCGATATGCAGGTGACGTATGGTTTCGTGCCCGCGCAAAATCCGGAAATCAAGCTGTGCACGCCCATTTTCCGCACTGATTTTTTTTAGTTGCGCTTCCTGCTTGGGCAAGTCGTCGGGATAAGTATAGGATCTCCAGATTTCATACGTGATTGCGCTCCCGCGTGGGGCGCCATAAATCTCGTACATGCGATCGTCCCAGATGATGTTGCCGGTAACCGTGTTCCACTCCCAAATACCTATCGCGGCGGCTTCAGTGGCAAGAGAAAGCCGGGTCCTTTCTTCCAGTAAAACCCGTTCTCTGCGATTTGATTCGGCCCGGAGCCAGACATTTTCGATGACAGTGGGCAACCGTTGAAGATAACCCACGCTTTTCACCACATAATCAGCGGCGCCCAATTTGAGAGACTGCCGCGCAATTTCTTCGTCGCCGGAACCGGTAACCAGAATGATCGGCAGATCAAACCCGCGCACCTGGCACAGCTCCTTCAAAATATCGGTAGCGGAAGCACCGGGCAAATAATAGTCGAGTAGAAGAACGTCAATGGCAGCATCCGGACCGGAGGCTGCAAAACGCTGAAAAACCTGCTCTGCTGTCTGAACCGATTCAATGTGCAGGTGTGGAGCGATGGAAGCCAGTTCTCGCTTGGCCAGATCGATTTCATGAGCATCAGGTTCGACGTAAAGAATCCTGAGCACGGCGGCTCTTCTATAGGTTTCCGTGCGAAACTTGTCGAATGCAGCACGCAGCACCAGCGCCAGCGTTTCAAGGAAGCCGTCACGCTTTATGACGTAATCGTCCGCGCCGGCCCGGAGTAATTCGACTAATACCTCTTCGTCGCTCGAACCGGTAAGCACGACGACGGGAAGCGGCAAATGCTGACTGCGAACCCGCGCCAGCAACGTTCTACCACTGCCATCAGGAAGATTGAGATCGGTCAGGATCAGATCGTAGCGAGGTGAAACATCTTCCTCCGCTCTCGCGATCACGGGGGTTTCCAGACTGGTTCCATAAATTTCATGGAACCGTTCGATCCGCGCCAATGCCTCGGCCAGTGTCCCGACTACGTCCAGTTGAATATCCGGCGCGCGTCTCTTCAGCTCCAGCCGCACCAGATCGGCGTCCAGCGCATTATCCTCCAGATAGAGGATTCTCATTATGCCGGCTTTGAAAAGCTATGCATATTGAGAACTGTCCAATAGAGCTCGATCTGCCGCGCCACATCAATGAATTTTTCAAAATCCACCGGCTTCACGATGTAGGAATTTGCACCAAGCAAATAGGCTTTACGAATATCATCATCCTCGGCCGAAGACGTAAGAACCACGATTGGGACAGTTCCGATATGGGGGTGCGCCCGAATGACGCTCAGGACTTCCAATCCGCTGATTTTTGGGAGCTTCAGGTCGAGCAGTATCACGGAAGGCACGGGATCTCCTGCCCTCCAGCCTGCCACGAAATCAATTGCTTCCTGACCGTCACGCATTACTTCGAGGGGATTGGCCAGATTGTGCCGGATAAACGCGCGCCGGGTCAGGTCCACATCCATTGGATTGTCTTCAATGAGCAAGATTGGCAACGTAGTATTCATCGATAGTTATTGCTAATCCAGCTCGGAAACAGCTGAAGTCACTGCTGTAGCGGTACCGTATAGAGGTAATTTGAGATAAAAGACCGACCCACCGCCCAGTTCGCTTTCTGCCCAGACGCGCCCTCCCATCCGCTCCATGGCTTTGTGCACCATTGCAAGCCCGATACCCGTTCCGGGGTAATCCTCGGCTCGATGGAGGCGCTGGAATATCTCAAAAATCTTGTGGTAAAAACGCATATCGAATCCAATTCCATTATCCCGAACCGAGAGGATGCAGTAACCATCCGCAGGCTGCGCAAGAATTTCGATAGCCGGTTCAAGGACAAATCGGGAAAACTTGAGCGCGTTATCGATCAGGTTACGCAATGCAATTGCGAGACCATCCGGATCGGCACTAATGCGCAAATCGTCGACTTTGACCGTTAGACGCACATTTTCAATGCTGTCCTTGAACTGGTCCAATAGCTGGGGCAGGAAGCTGGAAAGCCTAACGGCCGTTGTAGACAGTTTTCGCCGTTCAAGCTTTGAATAAGAGAGCAAATCTTCAATTAAACTGCTCATGTGCGTCGTTGCCACACCGACATTCTTCAGAAAACCCCGGCCTTCCTCATCAAGACACTCGTGGTAACTTTCGAGCAGAAGACGGCTATAGCCCGCTATCCCGCGAAGGGGCGCCCTGAGATCATGCGATACCGAATAACAAAAATTTTCCAGCTCTTTGCTCTTGGCCACGAGCTGAGCAGTGCGCTCATTGACTTTATGCTCGAGGTTTACCTTGGCATCCCGCAGCGCTTCTTCCGCACATTTACGTTCGGTAATATCCTTGATCATCATAAACGCCAGGTCTTTATCATTGCCATACTGCAAGATTGCGCCGGAATAACTGAAGATACGCGTCCATTCTCTATCCAGGCGCCTGACGCGCAGCTCCAGATCATGCAGCTGCTCACCCCCGAGAATGCGTGCCAGCGGCCAGTGCTCGATAGGCAAAATGGCGCCCTCAACAGTGGATAACTCATAGAGCCGTGCAAAGCTGCGTAGATTGATCAAGACCCCTTCCGCATTACCGATGTCATGCATCCTCAGTGCTGCCGGGTTCCAATGCAGTAATTTTCCGCTTGAATCCGAGATCACAAGACCTTCACTCATGCTCTTCATCACCACCTGAAGCTGTTTTTCAGTTGCGCGCCGCGCTTTCTCCTCCAGCCTCTGATCGTTTACATCGGTATTGGTACCAAGCCATTGCACTACTCGGCCTTCCGCATCCTTTAACGGCTCCGCCCGTGTCAGGAACATCCTGTATTGCCCATCCGCGCCGAGTAGGGGAACTTCCATGGCAAACGCCTGCCCGGCGACTGTAGCTTCGTTCCATTTTTCTATTACCCCAGGCAGTAGCGCTGGATCATGCACCCTGCGCCAGCCCCAACCTTTCATTTCTTCGGGCGTTGTGCCTGTGTAGTCATACCAACGCTGGTTGTACCAAGACCTGGATCCATCGGCTTCCGATATCCATGCGAGCTGCGGGATGGTATTGGCAATGATTCGAAAACGCGCCTCATTTTCCTGCAACGCTACCTGGGCACGACGGCAGTTCGTAATATCCAGCATAATGGCAAGAATTTCTCTGCGGTCTGATTGCGTAACCAACTGCAGGTGGACTTCGGCTGGGTAAAGGGTGCCATCGGCACGCAAGCACATCGTTTCGAAAATCAGAACCTCTTTTTCGCCATTGACAAGTGGACTGATCATGGTTCGGAACGACGCTTCGTCCAGTTCCGGCTGGATGTCGAGTAGCGTCATCAGGGGTAGCTTATCCATGTCATAGCCCAGATTGCGCCGTACACCCTTATTCAAATAGTGAAAATGCAAGGTCTGAGCATCAAAAAGACAAATCTCGGTCAAACTTTGATCGAGAATATCGGCAAGTCTGGCGTGCGCATTCTGTATTTGCATAGCCCCAGCTGTGTCATATCGGGCCCCCGAAGCGCCCGCAACACTTTTTGCCCAGCCTTTATATGAAGATGTCATTAAGAAAATCTGGAGCTACCGGGAAACCTGGCTGGCTCAGATAATAATCCGGAGAAATAACAGCACTATGAAACCCTAAAACAAGGTGTGTGAATAGCTGTAAGATTTTACAGCTTGGCAGGTGAGAATCAGTTCGAGAATCCCTCGCACAGGAGGAAGAAAATGCCACCCATGATCCCGCATCGATAAATTCCTGCCGATAATGAGCGAGAATGATTTTCTAACTACAATAAGCGAGAATAAGTGCTTTTCCCGGAAGAGTAAGGTATAAGCCGTAACCCATAACTACAATCCTTCATACCTCTCGGCCGTTGCGCTTCGCTCGAGCCATCTTGCCGAAAACGGTATCGGTCTTCATCTTATAATCCATCTATTTAACAAGCGGACATATCACCCGTTCGGAGATAAACATGCAAGAACTTCATGCAACCTGGACCGCGCTAACGCTCGGCGGATTTACTATTTTGCCGTTGTCTCTGCTGGCCGTCATCGCTCTGGCCATTATGCTGGAGAAGGGATTTGTCTATTGGCGCTACGCTCGCCTCTCGCACGATCTGCTGAACCTCGTCGAAACCTATGGCTTTGAATGGCACGACCTCGAAAAAATACTTTCGGGCCTGGATGAGCGCCACTACTACAAGCGATTTTTCGAGGTCGTAATCAGCAATCGCCACCGTCCATCCTGGTGGACTGAATCTCGGGCCGCGGATGAAGCCCAACTGATAGAAAAATCCCTCGCCCGCAGGCTATGGTTTCTGGAAACCACCGTTACCGCCGCGCCCCTGCTCGGACTCGTAGGGACGGTTATCGGCATGATGCGCGCATTCCAGATAATCGGCGGCGAGGGCATCGTCAATCCAACCGCTGTAACGGGCGGCGTGGCTGAAGCGCTTATTGCGACTGTGGTCGGCCTGATAATCGCGCTGATTTCCCTCTTTGGATTCAATTACTTCTCTGGTTTGCAATCACAGACTATGGATGAGATGGAGCGTTTGGGTACGCGCCTGATCGACCATATCCGATTAGACCAGGAGGGCGACCATGAAGCTGCGTAAACCGAGGGTTTATCGCAAAGGCCGAATCGAGATCATCCCCATGATCGACGTGATGTTCTTCCTGCTTGCCACATTCATGCTGGCGTCATTGTCGATGCAGAATCTGGATTCCCTTCAGGTAAACTTACCCCAGGGGAAAGCCGAAAAGCTCCGTACCAAGGCACCTGTAACGCTGACGCTGACAAGCGACAGCAAAATCTTCATTAACCAGACGTCCGTTACCCTGGAAACACTGGCCGATACGCTGAGGCCATTACTCGAGGATTCCGAACAGAAACTGGTGGTATCCGCAGATAACGATGCGCCGCAGGGTATCGTCGTGCAGGCGATGCTGCGAGCCCGGTCCGCTGGCGCGCAGCACTTTTTGATTGCGGTCAAGCACCAGTAATACATGCTGACACTGAAGTCCAGGCCGAAGGAAGTCCAATTCTGGTGGCCCGTGCCGCTAGCGGTCATCATTTGGGTGATCATCATCTGGGCATTCGGATTTCTTTTTGCGTCTTCAGAGGGCGAGACCGAAACGCCACCGCCGATCGAAGCAAGCTTTGTTGAACTGCCTGAAGAAAAGCCCGCACAAAAGGCGTTGCCGGTTCCCCAGAAGAGCACCAAAATTCCTCCCCCTGTCAAGCCTCAACCACAGCCTAAGCCGCCGCCACAGCCCCGCCTGGGCGCCGAAAAAGCGGAACCCGTGAAACGTCTCGCTGAAAAAGGAACCGTAAAAAGCGAGGCCCGGGCGGATAGCTCATCAGCCGCAAAGACAGCGCCAGATTCAGCGCAGCCGAAAGATATGCTGGCCTATATGAATGAAGCGCGGGAACGCCGCCGTGCGGGTGGAATCTTCGAGGATGAACCCAAGGAGCCGGAAGCTGCCGAGCGCGAACCTTCCGCGGAAGAGCTCAGGATGGCGAACGTCATGCGCAACCTTAAAGAGCCCGGCGCAAGCGGAATATTCCAGATCATAAGAATGGGGCCGCACAACGCGCAATTCCTGTTCCGCGCTTGGAAACAGAACAGCAACATCCCGCGGCGGGAGCTGATCGAAGTGAATGCCGGACCCGGTGTAGATATCCAGCGTGCTGTCGTCCGGAAAATGATCGAGCTGATCCGTGAGTATCACAAAGGCGATTTCAATTGGGAGTCATATCGTCTCGACCGGGTCGTTGTCCTCTCGTCGCGCCTGGAAGACAGCAAGGGACTGGAGGATTTCCTGATACGCGAATTTTTTGGCGACAGCGAGGCACCGGTTCGACGACGGTAGCAGTGGAATCGAGAACAGGTATCCAATGAATTGAATGATTGTGCAAGCGGTAGGGGCGTCAACAAACGCCCGCGGAACGTTTGGCGATTATCGGCTGCACGTTCGCTTCATTGATGGGCTGGACCTTGTCAAACCTTCCGGGTGGACGTTTCAACTCGATTACGCCCCGCCTTTTTTGCTCGATAAAGCGCCTCATCAGCGGCTGAGATGAGCATGCCCGCATCTTCGCATTGTCCGTAGCCCGTAGCGACGCCCAGGCTCACAGTCATGGAGATTTCTCCGAACCGACTGTTAACAGGCTCTGCGCTGATAGAACGACAGATTCTTTCGGCAAGGGCTTCAGCCTGACTCCCGTCACAACCCGATGCTATGATGAGAAACTCTTCACCGCCATAGCGCCCGATGCGGTCATAACCATGCAATGCAAGTCCCATGCGCCGGGCTGCCTCTTGCAATACCTCGTCGCCTGCCGGATGCCCATAAGTATCGTTGACTCGCTTGAAGTGATCGAGGTCCGCTACGATAACGCTTGTGCAGGTACCTTGGCGCGGCCCCCGCTCCAGCTCCTTTTGCAAATAAGCCATGATTGCGCCTCGATTCCATACGCTGGTCAGATGGTCATGCGTTGCCTGGATATGCAACCTGCCATGTAAACCCAGTATCCGTTCGGCGACCCGTAGCCGGGCTGCCAGCTGTTCTTCATCGAATGGTTTGGTAATGAAATCATCGGCGCCTGCGTCCATGCCTTCAAGATAGCTGCCCTTGCTGTCCAGCGACGTAAGAAGAATAACGTAGGTATATTGCAGGCCAGGTTCTCCGCGAATCATTCTGCACAACTGCAAACCATCGATATGCGGCATCATCCAATCAGATATGAGTAGAGGATACTCGCCCTGTTGCCAGGTTTCCCAAGCCTCGTGCCCATCCTCTACAGCCGTTACCGTATGCCCCAATTTTCTGAGGGTAGCGCTGAACAAAAGGCGTGAGGTGGTATCGTCTTCCGCAATGAGTATTTTCATGATGGATCCGTATCCGGCGGGAGCAGGCAATTTTCCGCAATCTCGCTCTTGACACGTTCAAATTCGCCTTCGATTTGTTCTATCAAAACCGCAGCTCCGCTCATGCTGCCTGCTTTACCCAAGAGTTCCAGTTGTTGAGCAATATCCGCCATGTGATGTGCACCGATATTCGCACTGGCACCTTTGAGAGCGTGGGCGGTCTTGCGCAGAAGTTCAGGATCGCCTCCATCAAGCGCATTTTGAAGCTTGTTGAGGCGTTCGACCCCATCGCTCAGGAACGACGTGAATATCTGCCCGATCAAGGATGGCTCCGTCGCTTCTGCCAATGCGCGCAAACGGGCAATGACTGCCGGGTTCAATGCGGAGGAAATGTCCGGGAGAGATGAGGAGACTGGAAATGGAGGGCAGTCAGGTGAATTAGCGCTGCCCGCCTTTTCATCACTCCTTGTTATGTGCTCTTGGGCTTCACACCTATGTTGCAGTTCTTTACTGGGCACCCAACGTGTCAATGCCGCGGCAAAATCTTCCTGCGTTACCGGTTTACTGATGTAATCGTCCATGCCTGCGAGCAGGCACCGTTCTTTATCGCCATGCATTGCCTGCGCCGTTACCGCAACGATGGGGAGCCTCGATTTAAGGTCGGGCCGGCGACGAATCGCAGCAGTGGCTTCAAAACCATCCATCTCGGGCATTTCACAATCCATAAATACGATATGATAGGAAAATGCATCTATCATCTGCATTGCTTCCCGGCCACTGGCAGTGACATCTACATTACAGCCCAGATTCCGCAGCATCATTGCTCCGACAATCTGGTTAGTAGCGTTGTCCTCTGCAAGCAGCACGCGCGTACCGGCAAATGGGCGTTCCAGGTTGTGGGCCGACTGTGTCTCACGGGTTTCAGGGAGAGAAGACTGACTACTGATGAGGCTTACAGACCGCTGGTGACAGTGTGCGTCCCAGATGCTCACCAGAGTCGACAATAGTTCTGATTGCCGCGCCGGCTTGACCAGATAGGCCGCAAAACCAACCTTCTTGAGCCGCTCCCTGATATCGCCTTCTTGTCCCAGCGAACTGAGCATCACTAATTGTATGTTGTGGAGCAATGGATCCGCTTTAATGATTTGACCCAGCATTTCTCCGTCCATCTCCGGCATTTGATAATCAAGGATCGCGATCTGATACGGATCGCCTGCAGCATGGGCCTCGCGCAACACCCGGAGTGCTTCCACACCTGATACGCAACTCCCGATGCGCATCTTCCAGACGCGGAGTTGCTCTTGCAGCACCAAACGGTTAGCTGAGTTATCGTCCACGATCAACACACGAACACGTGCAAGCTCAACATGCGGTCTCGTGTCGACCGGCTGCTCTCTCTGTAAAGGCAGACGCAGAGTAAACCAGAAGGTCGATCCAACGCCAACCCGGCTTTTTGCAGCGATGGTGCCACCCATCAACTTAACCAATTGCTTGCTGATAGCCAAGCCCAGACCGGTACCTCCGTAACGTCGTGTAGTGGTGTTATCGGCCTGCGTGAATTTGTCGAACAGGCTCTCCAGTTTATCTGCCGCGATGCCGAGTCCGCTATCCTCCACGCTTATACGGAGCGAGACGTCGTCTTCGCCGAGTTCGTCGGCCTCCACATCGATGAGTACGTGACCCTTGTCAGTAAACTTGATGGCATTGTTGGCCAAATTAGTCAGTATTTGACGGATACGCCCCAGATCGCCAAATACATAGCGCGGCACATCCGGCGGATAACGCACTATTACATTTACATCTTTCTTTCTTGTCGGCTGCATGGCAATCATACCCGCCACCTCTTCAATAGCCTGAAGCAGGTCAAACGGAGCAGGCAAAATAACAAGTTTTCCTGCCTCGATCTTTGAAAAATCAAGAACGTCATTGATAATGGTCAGGAGTGTCTCGCCGCTGGCACGTGCCAACCCTGCCAACTCGCGCTGTGACGCCGTTAGTGAGGTATTCAAAAGCAGGCCGACGGTGCCGAGCACGCCATTCATGGGCGTGCGGATTTCATGACTCATATTTGCGAGAAACTCGCTCTTGGCACGGTTCGCCGCCTCTGCTGCTTTTCGGGCTTTCTGTAGCTCTATCTCAATATTTTTCCTCGCTGTAATATTCTGGCCCGAAAAGTAGAATTCCCGAACATCCTGTATTGTCGCCACGTTCCATAAAACCCAGCGGGAGGAACCATCCTTGCAGCACATCTGGCTTTCAAAGGAAACGGGAATGCCGGTCATAAGCTTATCCAGCTCTGCCGTAGTATCCGCACGTGAACTGGAGAAGACGAAGTCTATGAACGGCCGAGACAGCAGTTCCTCCGGTGAATAGCCAAAAACCTTGGCCCAGGTTATGTTCAATCGTCTGAAGTAACCATCGAAGCCGCTGATGGCAAGAAAGTTGAGAGATTGATTAAAGTAACGGTCTCGTTCAGTTTGAGCGGCGGTAAAGGCACGGGAAAGATTACCGATCTCGTCATTTGAGTCAATCCGGAACTGAACGGCTTGGTCCACGTCTTTGATATTCCGCGTCTCATCTTCGAGCTGCACGAGATTTTGTACTTTTCGTCGCACAACCCGATACGAAACAGCGAGCCAAACCATGAAAAAGGCGAGTGTGAGAAAGACGGCGTAAACATAAAGGGTAGAGCGGCGCTCGGCCGCAACTACGGCACGGAGCGTGCGCTCGTCGAACAGCTCGTAAAATTCGTTCACCAATCGCATGATCCCGGCCTTTGCAACATGATAGCTTTCATCATACAAGAGGCGACGGGCCAACTCGGGATCGGGTGTGCCCTTCACATTAAACTGGCCGGCCGGATCCTGAAACCGCCCTTTCATCGCACCAAATGCCTTGCGCTCCGGCTCCATCAACAGGCGTGAACTGTTTTGGGCTTGCTCGAGCTTTGCAAGCTCTGCCGCCGTGAATCCGAGCGCTTCCATTCTCGATCTCAGTGAGAGCTTGCGCCCAGGACCCGGTCGGAAGCCCGCATCACCAATCATGAGGTCCCAGTAACCGCGCTCATAGTGCGGCGGGCGCTCGTGGCCGCCGTCGCGGATCGCAATTATATCCAGGTACATTCGTTCAAACTTTGGGTTGCTGGTGGCCACGTAGGCACGAGCCATGCTCGTCAGGTCGTCGGAAGACCGGCGCAACTCATCCGCGGCAAGGAAGGAAGCGTAGCGAACATTCAGGGCATCATCCAGTTTCCGGTTCTCCAGGAAGCGAAGCGCAATAAATAAGGTAAGCAGGGAGATAAGCACCCCTGTCACAAAGTAAAATATGTAACTCATTTTCCGAATTGTCATTGATCTCCTTCTGTTTTGCTCTGGCTCCATCGGGCTGCTGCGGCGCGTGGACTTGTGATCTAAAGGTGGCTCAGTTATTAACGGATGTCTAATTCGAATCCTGTGCCGATTTACGCGGACGGGAGCAATTACGACCGATCTCTCGGACAGCATCCTGACCGCGACGTAAGAGCAAGTCCGTAATGGTTATATGCTTGGCCGTTGCACCCAACCTGAACATGGCGACGGGTGGCATCGCTGGCCGCCAGCTATTTATCGCATGCTGGCAAAAACCGGCTTATCGAAGTCACAGCAGAGGAAATTTCGCCTGAGATGCTGGACCCTCTGGGTTTAAAGCAGAGCCATTCCAGTCGATGAAGAAAATATGATCCTTTACGGGCTATCCGGTCCACTCTCATACGGCGCAACGTGCTTCGCTTATTGGGCCAGTCCCAGGCGGAGTCCGGTTATATCGTCTATTCCCCGTCCTTCGTTACATCATTGCCTTTCAGATACTTGTCCAGAAACTCCAGTATCCGGCGGTTGGCCTCGATCTGATTCTTCTTCTTGGTGAAGCTGTGGCCTTCATCCGGAAAAACGATATATTCCACCGGGACATTATTTTTTTTGACGGCTTCCACGATCTCATCGCTCTCTGCTTTGACCACGCGAGGATCGTTGGCACCCTGGATAACCATTAAAGGCTTTCTTATCTCCCTGGCGTGAAAAAGCGGCGAGGTGGCGACGAGGATATCGATGTCATTTACAGGATCGCCGATCTCATCATAAATCGCCTTACGGACCGATTCCCAGTAGAGCGGTATGCTTGCCAGCGTTCGCAACCAGTTGCTCACTCCAAAAATATCAATGCCCACTTTAAAAGCCTCGGGGCGAAACGCTAAAGCTGAAAGCGTCATATAACCACCATAGCTGGCGCCCATGATGCCGATGCGCTCATGGTCAATGTAGCCGAGGCTGGCCAGGAAGGTCTTGGCCTCTATGCAATCCCAAAGGGGCTCACGCCCGTGCTTGCGATTAGCTGCGGTAAAAAAGGTTTTGCCATATCCGGAGCTGCCGCGGTTGTTGATACCCAGCACCGCATAGCCGTGGTTCACGAGATATTGGATCTGCGCGTTATATCCGCGCATCGTTTGCCCGCCCGGACCGCCATGGACATAAATAATGGCGGGCACCTTGTTTGTCGCGGAGGCTTCGTGCGGCTTGTAATAAATAGACGGTATGACCATTCCGTCGAAAGACCTGAAACGGACCACCTGCGCATCCACCAAGTCCAAAGGGTCGATTTCCTTGCTCAAGCTCTGGGTAAGCTGCTGAAACTGCTCCGTATTGAAATCGTGAACGAACAGGTTATCGGGAGAGCGATCCCCATTCACGTAGAACGCCATGCGGGCGCCACTCTGCGAAAAGACGACGCCCCGGATTTCTCCCTCAGGCAGTGACAGCGACGGGAGAGCCAAGGGTTTCTCTTCCTCCGCTGCGCCCTCGCCTGCCACAATCTCCACAATCCGAACCACCACGCTACCGTCCTGATTGATTGCGGTAACCCGAAATCGTCCATTCCTGGAGAAATAGGTGTTGATCACATTCCAATCGGCGCTTTCATGATCTTTGACCACTCTGGTGGTCAAGTCATAGGTGCACAGACGCTTGAATTCGCTTCCCTCATTGGTGAGAAAAAATAGTTTTTGCGAAGCCGGGTCGAAAGTCTCGGCTTGCAAGCTGATGGCGCCCTCATGAGGGGTCAGGTGTTTTACGTGCTGCCGGGTGGCATCGAACAGGTAAATATCGCTATCGGATGTGGTATGTGCCCTGTTCAGTGCAATCCATCGCTCATCGCGGCTGATGGGGCCAAGGTCGAATCCTTCCTCGTTCCTGTATATTAAAACGCGGGCATAAGTCCGGGCGTCATACCGGTACAGATCAAAGAACCTGGGATCCCGCTCATTGCTGGAAACAAAAAACGCGCTTCCATCCGGCCTCCACCCCATGAATTGCGCCTTGAGCCCATCTCCCGGCGTCAGATCTTTTTCCGAACCGTCTGGAGCAAGCAGAAAAAGATGATAATTCTCATCGCCCCCTTTGTCCCTGGTAAACAGCACCCGGTCATCGTGGGGGAAAAAACTGACGGAAAATGTACTGTCTGATGCGGACCGGGTCAGAGGCTCTGGCGGGCCTCCCTCTACCGGCAGCGTGTAAGCGTTGAAGATACCCGATGCATTGCTGCTGAAAAGAATGCGCTTCTCGTCAGCGCTGAACGAAGCGCCGGCTATAGAAATTGTCGCCATGAATTGCTCAATGGTATAGCGTTTCATGTAAGGATAGGCCTCATTGATAGGTATGCCGGCGTTCTCGAGAACACAGGCAGCGGAAAAATGAAGCACGCCCGATTTGCGCCGACACAAGAACTTTACAGGATATGCATCAGCGTTTTTGCGCTTTCGCGCCGATAGCAGCGTGGTGAGAGGTCGTGTCGAGAATAATACAAATAATTTCGGATAGAGTATCTTTAGTAATGATGAAGGCCGACCGATATGGCGGCGCCCGGCGATAACCGTTTACTTGATCCCGATCACCATCAAGTCCGCCCCGGCCAACGGCTCTACACGCATGGTGGAAAAGCCGGCTTCCTGCATCCATCCTTTGCAATCGGCACCCGTGTAATCGAAGCCTCCCGGCGTCTCCAGCAGCATGTTCAGGCTCATCATTAATCCAAATGCGTTCTTTGAACGGTCATCGTCGATGATGGAGTCATAAACGATGAGCGCACCGCCTGCGGGAACCGCATCATACGCCTTGCGGATGAGCATTTTTTTCGTGGGCAAGTCCCAGTCATGCAGGATATGCCCCATCAGCACGACGTCTGCCCTGGGCAGGTCATCCTTAAAAAAATCGCCGGATATGAACACGACCCGGTCCGCGACACCCGTCGCCACGGCATACTGCTGAAAGACCGGTTCAACTTCCATCCGGTCGAACCCCAGGCCGCGCAAGTGAGGGTTCGCAAGCGCGATCTGCACAGCGAGGTCTCCCTGGGCGGTACCGATATCGACGAAGGTCTGGTACCTTTGCCAGGGGAAAGCACTCGCGATGAGCGTATTAGACGCGTGGCTGACGCCGGTCATGGCCGTAAGAAATTCCCTCAAGCCCGCAGCGTCGCCATAAAGGGTCTCGAAGAGATCCGCTTCATTATTCTTGCATTCGTTTTGCGGTTTGCCAGTGCGGAGCGCTTCGGTCAGGTTATTCCAGATCGGATAGAGGCGGCGATTTGCCATCTCGAGGATGCCACCGATGTATGAGAGTTTCTTCCGGTCGAGATACAGATCGGTCTCCGGCGTATTGCTATAACGATCGCCCTCCCGCTTCAGGAAACCAAGCGCTACCAGCGTATCAAGGAAATCGCGCGACGCACGAGGATGCAGACCCAACCGTTCTTGAAGTGAATCAAGGTTCACCGGGCCTTGCGCCAGTTCCGTGAAAACCCCTATCTCGACAGCGCAGAGTAAAGTTTTAGATGGCCAGAAGGCCATGCCGGTCTGCAAAATATTTTCGGGAGTAAGCTGCTCTTCCATAGATTCTCCAGATGAGGTAAATGACGATTACGGGAAGCTAAAGCCGTCCCGATAGGCTGCGCTTCAGCTGCACCTGGGGGCTTCGTTACATTATCCTACCACTCCGCTATCGGACTTTTTATATTCGGACCAAGACATCCAGCTAACCATGAGTACCGACGCTGAAACCCGATAGTTCAATTGCCAAGGCGCGACAAGTTAAAGCATCAAGTAGCATCCTTACATTTTATTTCCCATAAAAGCTCCCTGGTTCCAGATTCCGCTTCTATCGATTGCAAAATCACAGGCGTTTGCTCATTGATGAGTATGTATTGTGATTTACATATCTTATTAGCACGATTTGTCAATGTTCTGATTGCCCAATCCCGACTTATTTGACAAGGTTTATAATTGGTCTTGATGAAATAGTGCATCCCATCATTTAATTTCTTTGAAGTCTGCTCATACTCGGGTGAGCTAGCACAACCCGCGAACAAGGAAACCACCAGCAAACCGACTGCAACACGTTTCATATTTCTCCTTTCAGAATTTAATAACCCGGCTCATAGCCCTGCTGTCGCTCCCGGTCATATTCCCGCTCATGGCGTTCGGCTTCCCTGGACCGACACTCATTTTGCTGGCGGTCGCTCAGTCGACTCATTGAACCGATAACAGATTTCCCACCGATCATACTATTCGAGAAGCTCGCGCCATGTTGCGTGCGGACGAGGCTTGTAATCGTTAAGATCGTGCGATCGGTCGGGATAGTCAACCTTGAGTCTTTCCGCCGCTAGGTCGATTGCTTCATCCAGCCATTGTGCCATAACAGTGATTGGACCGGCCGGGGCCTCGGATGAGTCGATCGGATGAAAAGTGATTTTGTATTCACGCATAATTATCTCCTTATCTGGTGTCGCTAATTCATGATAGCGATAGAAATTCAAATATCAATCTCTTTAATACCCATCGCCGCAAGCGTTTTCGCTTCAACCCGAATCCAGGTGGGCAGAATGAAACGAGCAGGTTCAAACATTGGTATGCCGCAGGCATCGTGGACCTGAAGCGTGGAAATTGGAGAAATTGCCCAGGTGCAGGCGCATTTTTACTTGAGGAACAGGGCTAAAAAAATAGCTGTAGGAACATACAGCTTGTCAGGACCAAATGAAGGATTAGAATCGCCAGCCAGCCTTGATGTTCCCCCACTTGCTTTTGGACGCCGGATATCGAGGACTTGATCTAGCCCCCTTACACGCAATGGGTAGTCAAAGAATGCATAAGCTTGAGGTACTCTTAATTGGCGGATACTGGCCCGAACTGATGCTGACGGCGCTTGGTTTATTGACACGGGCCGGGTTTACCGTGGATGTGATTTCGACCAATGCTTTCTTTAAAAAAAATAGATCGATACGAGATTATTTCCTTGCGGAAAAAAATGATCTCCTCGTGAAAATTGCTTCAGAAAAGATAAAAAAAGAATACACATTAGTTGTTATCGCAGATGATCCCACATTAGGAAAAATATTAAATTCCCACCTGTCCAATGAAGAAAAATTAGCGTTGCTTCCGGTTTCGTCGGATAAGCACTTTGCTCATATCTTTTCTAAAATTGGCTTGTCCCAGGCTTTTAAAAGAAGTGGACTGCTTACGCCCGATTTCCGGATCGCCAATGATGAACATGAACTGAAAAATGCTGTAAGAGAATTAGGCCATCCTGTCGTTATCAAGCTCGATTCATCTTCGGGCGGCGCAGGGGTATTTGAAAGTTCCCACGACGACGAATACGGGAATTTGATAACCAGCATAAAGACCTATCCCGTCCTGGTGCAAAAGAAGATAAAGGGCGTCGAGGTGTCCATCGAGGCTTTTTATCAAAATGGCAGGCTTATTCATTTTGCCTGCTCGATGCCGGAAAAATACAAATACAAATTCGGACCCACCTCAGTCAGGCGATACGTACAACTTTCTCAATTGGACGAAAAGGTTTTTGAGGATCTCAGGTTACTGGGGAGGGCATTGGGCGCCGATGGTTTCGTAAACATCAGTTCCATCCGGTCTGACGTGGATCAAAAACTATATTTTTTCGAGGCCGATATGAGACCGAATTTGTGGGCCAATCACTCGCGCCACTTCGGCGATGATCCAGCCAAGGCGATCAATAGCTATTTTTCCACACGGGAAATCCTTAAGTCTCCTTATCCTGTTAACCCCGGCTACCCGGAACAGATCCTGCTATCGCATCCTTTTAGAATAAGCCTGGACGATTTGATCTTGAACCATTATCAGGTTTGGACGCACCTTCCAGAGAACTTCTTATATTTAATGTTGCGCTACCGCGCCTGGGCATGGGTGACAGACGCCATGGCCAAACGGTATAAGCGTTTATTGCCCAAACCATACCGGGCGCTCGTTAAAAAACACCTTTCATCAATTAAATATTCGTTTTCAAGCGGCTCAGGGTAGAAGGCGCAGGGTAGAAATAAGGTGAAACAATCCCGCCCGCTGTTTTTCCTGTTTGCAGCTCATTCCCGACCGGATGTGCCTGACTGGATTCTTGTCTCCGCTACGGCATCCGGAATTTTATTCTTCGGCAAACGCGTGACTTTGGCGCCAGAGCGGTTTGAAGCCACCTCTGACAGTATCTCGAGAACCTCCCGTGCGTATCGTTCCTGCGTAAACCTGCTCTCTGCCCATTGTTGTGCAGCGCGTCCGATGCCGAGGCTCGCCTTCGGGTTATCGTGCAGGAACTGTATTCGTTCAACCAGCTCTTTTACATTTTCCCATTCATAGAGAAGGCCCGTCTTGCCGTGCTGGATGATCTCCGCTGTTGCCCCCCTTGCGCTTCCTATGACGGGCTTTCCCGCAAGCATCGCTTCCACAGCCACCCGGCCGAAAGCCTCCCATCGGGAACACACAAGCACGACATCGGCATTACGTATGAGGGGCATCGGATCTTCGGCATAGCCGTAAAATTTTATCCGTTGCGTGACGCCGAGGGTCATTGCCTGCTGCACCAGTTCCGCGCGGTAGCGTTTCCCATCGTCCCCCACCAGCAACAAATGAACATTGATGTTCTTGCCGGCCAGCTCCGCAAGCGCAGAGATTGCCTGGTGCTGGCCTTTCCACCGATGCAGGGAACCGATAATAACGCACTGGAAGAATATTCGATCCATGACCATGCCGGTTGAATTCCCGGTATCGAGACATGGAGTAACCGACTGGTAAATTACGCGGATCTTGTCCATATTACGGAGATGTTTGTAATCATTCCCAACAGATTGGGAAGTGACAATAATCGCATCGGACAAACGATCCATGAGGTACGAGACGGCAGGTTCGCCCAGATCGAATCTCTGGCTGGGATTGTGACGCAAGGACTCGTGCGAGTGCCAAACGTGCGGCAGACGTAGAAGTCGCGCGGCGAGCGCGCCGACCCCGGTTACTATCGTATTGGTGTAGACAACGTCCGCCTTCCAATTTTTAATTACCTGGGCCACCCGGATACTCATGAATGCTGTTTTCAGGAGGCGCATCACACGATATGGAAGCGCCCTTGGGCGAGACATCCAGACAGGATAGCCGACAATTCGCCATTCAATGTTCAGGCGGTCAAGCTCGTCCAGAAGCGGCCCCTTCTTGGGAACCAGTACCAGGATCTCGATATCTGAATGAAAAAGTCCCTGCAGCAGTTCGAGCAAAGCCAATTCCGCGCCGTACCGACCGGCGGAATGAGAAATGAAGCATACGCGCATAGGAGAGTTCCCGTGAGCCCAGACGAAAACTGGAAATCCAGCATCAATAAATTGAGAATACCTGGCCGACGATCTTCTTCGGGTGGCAGTTATTCATTAGGCACGAGAATTGATGATAAAAACAGCTGTAAGAAATTACAGGTGAGGGCAGCGAAGAAGGTTTAACTCAGGTATTTACGAAGAAAGAGGCAACGATTTACCGTCCTCCAGCCGGTGGATCGTAGCCCATAACGCAAGGCTGTGCCATTGCAAGTTGCATATGCTGAAGCTTGGCTGCGGAACAGGTGGAATTGAGCGGGAATGCCGATGATACTGCCATGCCGCGATGTCCATTTGCTGCCCCCCGCGTCCTCCATCTTCATACGATGCATTGCCGTTTGTATCTTAATTTGTGGTATTTTCGATTTTATATAATGGGAAGATGTTACCTACTTAAGCACGGAATATATCAACCTTAGTTTCAAGACATTTTCTTAAACTGAGGTCGTTCGCACCTACCTCGAACCAACCCCCGGGCTTCTGGTAGAAATCAAGCCCGCGACCGATCTTGATGATCCAACCGTTGTCGAGGCGGATTTCGCGGTCATGGATGTTGGGGTGGAATTTCACCTCCAGCTCAACATCCAACTCCAGGAGGCTCTGTTTGAGCTCGTCGAGTTTCTCGGCAATGTCAGCCAACTGGGTCTTATCGTCGTAGCCTGTGATCAGGCTGATTTTTTTCACGGTGCCCGCCTTCAGTACTGTCTCGCAAAAGCGCACGAAATTCTGAATCTGATGCTGGAGCCGGATATAAGGATCTTCGATGACAACGGTCTTCGCGCCATGGAGATAGGGTCTGATGATCGACTCATAGCTATGGCCGGTGTCCCCGTAGAGGATCGTGAAGTGCTGCTCCTTGAGTTCCGTCGGGGTCGATGCCACCGCGGCAGGTACCGGTTTAATCGGAGGCGGTGCGGCTGAAGGCGCAGCTTCGATGGTTGGCGCAGGCTGAACGACTGACTGCACGTCAGCTACTGCGTCGGGGTGCTCACCCGGCTGAGTCAACCTGCGACGGGCAGGCTCTTGCGTCGCCGGCGCATCCTTCGACTCCGGGCAGAACACGACGACTTCCTCTCCGCTCGCCTTGTAATAGGACAGGTTAATACGTGCAAACTCGTCGTCCGGCTTGCGCTTGTTCATCTGCTCCTTAACACGGCGGCGGCATTCCGTCGCGTAGGCCACATACTCCTCGAACTCGTCGTCCGCGGGTGGCCCGTTTGGGTGCAGTATCTTTAAGAAGGCGCAGACGGTTTTCTTGATGCCTTTTTCATCGCGTCCCTCGATCGACTTGCCGAGGCGAATGCGCTTGCTGACTTCCTCATACCGGTTCGTGTGCTTGAACTGGTAGTGGAAGGCCTCGGCCAGATAGTCGGTGATGAATCCGTAGCGGTTGGTCAGGAACTCGCTGCTGTTCTTGGGCATTTCCCAGCCCGGAATATAGGCTGCAAAGCGGTCCATCACGGCCAGATCGAGCTCTGGGGGCAGCGGCTGGAACAAGTCGTGTTCGTTTGAGTTCACCACTTGCTGCACGGAGACATCGATATTGCCAACGAAGCTCAAGCTGGCATCGGCAATGACCTCCGCCCCGCGTGAAAAGCGACCGTTGGCCATGAAGTCTTTCATGATCTGTATGGTGTCCGGATCACGCACCTTGATCCCGCCAACTTCGTCAAAGGCAACGGTGTCCCAAAAGCCGACCAGACCCACCTTGCGGCGTGCGTTGTTGTAGAACAACGTAGCCTTGGTTGCCTGACCGCCCGAGATCAGCGTGGCATAGGGCGAAAATTCACTGAAGAAGTAGGACTTGCCGGTGCCGCGCGGGCCTAGCTCGATGTAGTTGTAGTTGGGCTCCACTAAGCAAGCCAGCCTGGCGATGTAGTGCATCTGTACGCGTTTCGACAGCTTGCTTGGCTCCAATCCGACCGACCTTAAAACAGCCGCGATCCACTCATCGCGGGTGAAATCCGCGCGGCCTTCGGTGTAGCGCTCGAAATCAAAGCGCGAAAGTTGAATCGGCCGTAGATCCTGGATGGAGAAGGCATAGTCGTCATCATCGATATCGTTGTGTGCCAGAGTCACTTCGGCCCAAATACCTCCCTCCAGCAAGCGGTCGTTGTCTCTATAGAACTTCTCGCTAATGGCAATGCGCTGAGAGTTGAAGTTTTCCAGAGACGCCCAATGGCGCTTCTCCTTCTCGACATAGCGGACATGAATCTTGTCAATGAAACGGTGTTTGCCCTTGGTCGCCACTTTCGATTGCGCTGCGTTGGCTTCATCCGAGCGCACATAGTTTTCCTGTAATGTCGAAAGCACCGCCCCCATTCCGGCATCCATCTCCGCTTGGTCATTACTGGCGCAATACTTGGCAAGCAGAAACTCTAGGACGAACGTCGGGACGTTGGTACCTTTCTTGATTCGATGCAGCAAGTCCTTGCGAAGCACTTTGCCGTCGAAAGTCGCGTTTAGCTTTTGGTCCAGTTCGTCCATAGGGCTTATTCCGTATAGTCGGTTTCAATAGCAAGCGCGCAGTATGCCGCGAGCGTGGTTGGATTCAGCGCTTTGACAGAGAACTTGCCCCTGAACTCGTCATCCATGCGCAAGGCAATCTGTTTGCGCTGGCCCGGCATCAAGGTCACCGTTCGGGTGGCGGGATTCACATCACCGCCAAGGCGTGGTTCACCGACCACATTGCCCTTGCTGTCCTGCGCTTCCAGCAAAATATCGACGCTCATCTCTTGCGAAAACATATCGTCGGCAATCAGTATGACTTCGATGACCGGCAGCCTCGTAGTGATTCGTTTTGCGCCGTTCTTGTAGTTGAGCTCCACCACCACTTTGCGCAGTTCCGCATGGCCCACGGTATCCAGACGAGCAACCAGCACCGGTACAACGGCCTCCGCCAAGGACACCCCACCGTGGAAATACAGGTGCCCCGCACGATAGGGCGCCATGCTGCGAGGTAGAGCCACTTGGGAGAAATCACCTCGAATACCAACCTTCTCCGCGCTGACGACCAAGCTATGACCGTCTGCCGACCCGTCGCCCAGCATCATGCGGTCGTGTGCGTTTACCGGCCATTTTCCCTGGGGTTTGACGCACACATCCCCAGCCTCCGCTTGCGCGTTGAGGAAGAAGCCGTGGTCGGTCACGATGACCGCTTCCTTGAAACCCATGCCACGCAACTTGTGCAGTGCAACGCGGATCAGCTTGAGTGTGCCGGGAATCAGACCCAGCGTCGTCTCGGGGTTGCTCTCCAGTTGGCTGTCGATCTCCGTAGAGCGCAACACCAGCAGGTCGACGGTTTCCGCAATCTTCGGTTTAGCTTTGCCCCGCACAAAATCGTTGAGTAACATTTCCGAGAAGCGGTCACCGTAACGCTTGGCCAGCACATTCATGCGCTGCGGGACGTTGCCCACCGGCGCCCCATCCAGCTTGGGTACGAGCGCATCGTTCTCCAGTGACAAAGCCAAGCCCGTGCGTGCGCCAGGCAGCAAGCTCGCCATGCCCACCAGGGTGATGGTCGGCAGTTGCGCGTAAGCTGCTCGCAGCTCGACCGGCCCGTCCTCTGCCAGCAGCTTTTCAAGGGCGACGCCCAACTCGTAGCGCAAGGCGTCCACCATCAGGTAGGCCACCTTGCGCCCGCTTTCCTTGAGGCGATCTGCCACCAAGCGATCAAAGGCATCGGCGTTGGCCAGGCGCCCGGCAGGTGGCCAGCCAGCGGTCTCGATGTGTTTCACAAACACGCCTTGAACCTTTTCGGCCAGGCTCCGATAGCGCGCCCGTGCCTGGCCGATCACTTCATGCATCAAGCCGTGCTGGTCGAGAAAGTCTCCCGCGGCCTGCTCAAACTCGCGCTGCGAGCGGTCTGCTTCACGCAAGCTGCCGAGGTAGAAATCGATCAGCTCCGCCTGGGAACGGGCGTGGTCCGGCAACTGGCGTTCAAAGTCTTCACAGGCCTCGACCAGGCTCAGGCCGGTCCGTACCAACTCCCATTGGGCCTGGCTTTCACCCTTACCCAGCCAAACCGAGTTCTTATGGCGGGCCAGCACCCGACGTGTGGCATCGGTGTCGCCAGTCACAATGCCCTTGATCGCCTTGCGCAGGAAAGTTCGCTCCTCGAAGGGGAAGGTGTCGCGCTCACCCAGGTCTTCAATCGCCCCACACAGATCGGCGAGATTGAGTTCCGCTTCGATGGCCTCGGCCCGCTCGATGTACACCGAGCGTGACTTCGGATCACTGCGCAGCCGGTCGCACACATCCTCGACGATGGGCCTGGCTTCCATGGGCGCATGTGGCACCCCTTTCAGGGTTTCTGGCAATGCCCCCGGCAAATCAAAAACGAACTCGCTGAACAGCACGTAGCGCCAAAGTTCATCTGCCAAGGCGGCCCAGGTCTTACCGCGCGTCTTCACGCCCAAGCCCAAGGTGGCGCGGAGGAAGTCACGCGCCTCTTGCCCCCAACCTTCCTGCTCCTTCAGCGCTTCGGTTTGGCTGATGCTCGGCGCCAGTAACGCGGCCAGAATCTCCCGGCCGGACTCCACCCGCAAGGTCGCGCGCAACTGGGGCCAGCTCACGCCGCCACCGATGGCATCAATCACTGCAAAGGTCGGCCCCGCAGGCGACCCGGTAAACACCTGGCGGATCTCAGTGGCGTGATCCGGCCTGGCACGCAGGCAAAGGCTCAGGTATTCGTCTCCATCGTCTTGCGGGAACACCGCACCGCATTCTGCGTACAGCGCGAACGGGTCCGCCTGCTTTTGCTCGTCGGTCTCCGGCCGCTTGGTGGGCACATAGATCAATACTCCTTCGAGCGGCGATCCTCCTTGTTTGGGAGGCTGCCCCACCTCGCGCAGTGCCAGCAGTGCCGCCTCGCGGCTTTCAATGCTGCTTTCCGAGGCATCCACCACCCGCACTTTGTCGGTTGCTAGATCGAAACATTGCTCGCGGTATCGCTTGTCGGCGTCGTACACCACCAGGGCGCCGGCCTGTTTCAGGCGCGGTCGCAGCACGCTCTCGCGAATAAATTCAGCAATACTCATTCATCACCCCCGGCCTTCTTTTTGCCGCGCGCCTTCTTTGGTTTGGCCTCGGGCTCGACATACAAATTCTCCAAATCGTGCGCGATGGCCAGCGACTTGTCGGTCTTGCACTTTTCCCGCACGCGCTCGGGCCAGTAGTTCATGGCCAGGTGTGCCCAGTCGTAATCGCCTTTCTCCAGCTTCGCCGAAGTGTCCTTGAGCACCTTCTGCCAGGGCTTGTGGCGGAACAACAGCCACAGCGGCGCGGCGCTAATCTGCACGCCGTCGTCGTGGTTGGGCTTGTAGGTGGGTGCGAGCTTGAGCAGGGTGTCGCGCAGCTCGATCAACTCCAGTTCGAAAGCTTGCAAGGCTTCGAACTGCTTCTCGTCATCCCGGCTGCGAGCAGAACCCTTGTTGCGCAGCGTCGTCACGTCAGCGCCAATCTGTTTTAGCTTGGGCTCAATGAAGTCGTTGATGGCGGTGTACAGCGTTTGGCTGGTGAGGCTGGGGTAATAGACCCACAATGTGTAGCTGCCGGACGTCGTGCTCAATGGCCAGTAGATGGGTGCTTTACGACGGCTCTTGGAATAGCGCTGCAAGTGGAAGGGGAAGAAATCACGTTGAAGCCAGCGGCGCACGTCGCTGGGCACGGGAGCATCGACACGGGCCAGCACTTCTTCGACCAGACGCGCCAGGTCGTGCGGGTGGCCGACGTCGTCCACCAGGATTCCAGCGTGGGCATGAAACGGCGCCGCACCATCGGGCAACATGCCGGGACTCTTCGCGGGTAGTGGGTCGAAGGGCTCCGGCTCGGCGGGGGCGGCGCGTTCGCTGGTGGCCAGGCGCCAGTCGAAGCGACTAAAGGCCACGCCGACGGCCCAGGAGAGCAGGCTGTCGGTTTGGTCTATGGGCGCGGTGTTTCCTTCTTCATCGCCATCGTCATCTGCATTGGTTTCGGCATCGCCCTCATTCGCCGCACCCTGCCTGGGCTGTAAAGCAGCGCGGTCGGCCTCGCTAAAGCCGTAGAGGTCGAAGGCGATGGCGTCGATCTTAGCCTGGATGCGCCCCAGCTCAGCTTCGATGATAGGTGGGTCGTAACCGTCTAGGCGAGCGCGCAATGCGGCGGGCAGCACAAACGCATGGGAAGTTTCTTCGATTGTGTCCAGCGTGCGCTTAAGCGACCAGGCGCGACGGGCCAGAGCAACGAGCGCAACTTGCTGATCGGAGCTGAGGTTGGGGACGGGGGTTTGCTGGATTAGTCCCACTTCGAAGGATTGCGCTAACTCCACACGCGCCAACTGCACCGAAACCAATAGGCCAAAGGCTTGGCTGTTGACCAGGGCGCATAGTGCGAGCAAGGCATCTGGCGAGTCATCGGCGACAAAGGCGGTTGGCCCTTTGTGGCCAAAGATGCAGTCACGAGGAATGGCGCGAAAACTAAGTCCATTGGTACGCAGCGGCCAAGTGAGGCCGGAACGTCCAAAGAAATTATTGGCCGTGTCACGTAGCATCCAGACATTGGATCTCACCCCACCTTTGTCGTTCAGGTTGTTCTTGATCTGTGCACCGCTTTGCGACCAATTGACCTGCAAAAACACATCCGAATAGAACGGGGAAAAAGCACCACCCTTGGCAAAGCCGAACCATCCGTCGTGGTCTCCCTCCCACCACACATGAACAAAGCGAAAATCATCAGCCGATGCAAGCCCTTGCTTCGTGGTTCTGTAATCTGACTCAAGGGCTGGGATTTTCTTGAAGAGCTGACGCACCGTCTCATTCACCCAATACGCAAACGGTGCCCCCGGCACTGCCCGGAACGACTCCGGCGCCACCTGAAATACCCGCGTATCGTTTTCCGCCGCCCGCAAAGCCGTACAACTGGTCAGCAGATTGGTAGCTTTGTCTTTATCCGCCAACAGGCGCAAGAAGGTGGTCATGCCTGTTTCTCCAACACATAAGCTGCCGCCTCAACGGCAGCATCGTCCATAACGCCAAAACCCAGGTCAGCCATCACTTCGGGGCGGGCAATGCCCAACACCACGTCCTCACGCCATTTCTGAAAGCTGGAGAGGAAAAAGCAAGTACGCGAAGTGATGGCACCAATGCGTCCTCCAGCGCGCAGCAGCTCCAGCCCGCGCTCGACCATGATGGCCAGCAGATCGTTCTTGCTGCGTGGATAGGCTTTGGCGAGTTGATCTTTGGTGTTGGCAGCCAGCGCCCCAAAGGGCGGATTCATCACTACCACATCGAACACCTCGCGGCAGAGATCGATCAGTCGCAAGCCCTGCAAGGCATCCTGGGCGAACAGGCGGCCTTGGTAGGTGGCTTTGGCGGCTTGGGAGAAATCGGTAAGCGCGCTGTGTAGGTCGGTTTCGATCTGCGCCCAGGTCTTGGCTTTTTGCCGGTCGTTGAACAGGTCGGTGTTCTTGCCATATACCTTCTCGATCAGGTGAGGCAGATCACGCTCCACTTGGAGCAGAACGCCCATTTCCGGCAGACCCTTGAGCAGTTGCAAAGTCTTCTCGAACAGCTCTGCATCGCGCTGATCCAGGCTGGTGGCGAACTGTTGGCGCAGCTCTCGTTCTGCCGGCGGCGCAATGGCGGCCACCACATGCCCACGGCAGATTGGTGGCCGTTCTTTGGCCTTGACCCCTGCGTCATGCCAAGCCCGCTGTGCCCGCAGCCATAGCGCAAGCGAGGCGATTTGCGCTGCGCGCGGATCGATGTCCACGCCATAGATGTTGTGCTCGATGATCAGGCGGGGTACGTCACGCTGAAATGTCGCCTCGTCCTCGTAGGTCTGGCTCATTGGCTTAAATGCCGCCTGTGGATGAGTGGACACATCCAACGAGCCGGGGCCGTTCTGCTGCTCCCAGACCCATGTCTCACGGTAAATCTCGGCGAACAGGTCGAAGGCATACAGGCCGAAGTGCATTGAGCCGCAGGCCGGGTCCAGCAGTTTGAGGGTGCGCGGATCGCGCAGTTTGGTGGTAGCCTGCGGCGTCTCGTCGGGTTTTACCAGCAGGTATTGGCACCGCTTGCGCAATGATGTTTGCCCGCCGGTAGCGTTGAACCACAGCTGGCCCAGCGTGTTGTCCACGAGGAATTCAACCACGTAGCGCGGAGTGAAGAACTGGTTGCGCACCGCCAGCTCGCGGCTGTTGCGCGGCGCCTGGCTGGCATCGCGCATGGCCTTCCGCTCTTCCTTGGAGTTGAAATACTGGTAGATCCAGCCGATGGTCTCATCCTCACTCCATAGCGTGGCGATGTCGGCATCGTTGATCAGGTTGAGCACTTGCAGCAGCGCAGCTTCGCGCGGGAACAAACGGCCCTGCGGCGAGAAGCGGTCGAAGAGCCCGGGCAGGTCTTGGCTCAGCTCATCGAACACACTGAACAAATAAGTGCGGTAAGCATCGCCGGTTTCACCCAGCCCCGTGCCAGCAAGGCGGGCATAAAGCTGAAACCCTTTGGCCTGGAAGCCGTTGCCCACCGACTCGATCAACAATCCACGCGCTTCGGCCATGCGCAATGCCGCCAAGCGGTTGAGCACCGTAAAGGCCTGCTCGCGAACGATACGGTCCAGCCCCTGCTTGGCATCCATGTCGCCACCGGCGCAGTAGTGCGCCAGGGTGTCGCGCAAGATGCGCGCGGATTCGCGCTGGGCATCATTGATGTGATGCAGGTTGGCCAGTTCCGTAACGCTGCCTGCGTTCGGGTCCATGCCATAGTCGTTCTGGAATTGGCGAGTGAACTCCTCTTCCAGCACGCGGCGCGCGTCGTTGACGAAGCGCTGTAGGCGGTTTCTTGTTGTTTGGTCGAAGGCCATCAATCGATTCCTATTGGTCCGTGCCGGTGTCATCTGCACCGGGGGCTTGCCAGTGCTGACCAAAGAGCGGGCGCAGTTCCTCGATAACAGGTGGCAAGGCACCGCCACAGGTCACGCCCAGGTAAGTGGCGGCTCGTGTGGTGCCTACGTACAGGTATTTATCGAAAAGCGACGGGTACAGCGCCGCGAGTTGGTCAATGCCGATAAAGAAGACTGCCTCGAACTCCAGCCCCTTGATGTGCTGGATGTCGAACACGCGCACATTGGTTTCTTGCCCAACGGCCTGGCCCTCGCGGCAGGCAATAACTTGTATGTTGTGCTCGGCCAGGGCGGCATTCAGTGCCTCGGCCACTGGCGCCACATCGTTTTCTGAGTTCACGAAGATGGCGGTGGATGGCAACTGGCCGACGAAGCGCTCGATCTCACGAATGCGATTGGCCAGCCAACTGACGATGACGGGCTCTTCGGCTGCATGCTCCAGTAAGGCAGGCGCCACACCCACGCCGTCCACATGCGCTGGCAAGCTGGCGTTCTGTTCGGTACCGCCCACCGCGCGAATCATGGCGCGGGCCAAGTCGTTGAGGTGTTTGCTCTGCCGATAGGAGACGGTGATCTCCTTGATGTCCAGGTCTGCAAAGACCCAATTCAATTCGTCAGCGGAGCGCGCACCCCAGGTGGTCAGGCGCTGGTTGAAGTCGCCGCAGGCGAAGAACGAACGCAGCCGTGGATGGGCCAGAGCCGCCATGCAGGCGAGTTGAATGGGCGAGAAGTCCGTCGCCTCATCCACAAGGATCTGGTTGCGGTAATGCCCCAGGATGGGCTGGAGCGATGACCAGGCGGGGCTGTCGATATCGCGTTGAACGTTGGGTTTGCTGATCAGGTCTCCTGCTGCGCGCAGGATGGCCAGCAGCACAATATCCAGTTCGAGCGGGTGGATGTCGCGGGCTTCAAAACCCTTGTTAAGGTACCAGTTGCCGGTTTGCTGGCGTTCACGTCGGAACGCACGGTAGCGCTTGGGAATACCGTCGAGGTACCGCTTGACCGGATTTACAAAGCGGCGGGCGTTGCTCTGCACCAGAAGGCTCGCTCCCACTTCGGCGCGATCCGCTTCCGTCAGGGTGCGGTCGCCTAGCCATTCGATGATCTTGCTGTTGCGAGACGTCTTGCTGAGCGTGCGTTTGGAGGCAATTGCGCGTGCTTCTGCCCGCACGGCTTGCATATAGGCGTTGAGTGCCGCGGCCCGTCCGGTGCGGGGTACCGTGACGTCTTCTTCCTCATCGGCATCGAGGTCGTCTTGCTCGTCGGCGTCTGTTGTCTGGGTCTGCTGCAAGCCGTCGATGAAGCGCGCCAGCTCATCCAGGAACGCTCGGTTGCGATTGAGCTGGAAATTCAGCGCGGCTTTGATCTTGCCGTCAGAGGCTTCTTTCAGGCTGGTAACGAGTGCCTGTACCTTGGGGAGCTCTGCGGCCAGCGATCCGAACGTGGATACCAAGACGCCATCACCCGCCCGAGTCAAGATAGCTTGTAGGCTTGCACCGAGGCCCTGAACTTCTGGCATTTTGGCATCATGAAGCAGAGCCGCCGCTTCATGCAGGTCCTGCCCGTAGGCGTTGCGCTGCCATGTGTCGAAATTTTCGAACCACTGAATGGGATGATCGAGCGCTGCTTCGCTCAAGCTCAGCAGTCCGTCCTTCAGGACAAAGGTGCCACCACCCGAGGCGGTCCTGAGCACGCCAAAAGTATTCCTGGCGAGCTCGCGTCGGTAGTCCTGCCAGGTTCTGATTCGCTGATCAGGGGCAGGAACGCCCTCGCGTGCGAAGGCTTCTTTGAGGTACTGCTTGAGCAACTCGGTTGGCGTGAACATCAGCCAACTGTTGGCGTGCGCAATGCCTTGCGCCGCACTTACCGTCTCGACAAGGCGTTGTTCACCTTCTTCAAGAAATGCGGTGTCAAGCTTCTGGCCCAGGCGGCGGATCAGGGTCGTGGTCTTGCCGGTACCGGGTGGCCCCAAGATCAGCAAGCGCTTGTCGAGAGGCAGCCGGAAAATTTCGTCTTGGTACTGATCGAGAATGGGCTGATCCCTCAGCCCCATCTTGGTGATGACGCTGCGCCGCACGCCGTTGATGATATTGGCCTTGACGGTCTCTTCGGCCAGGAGTTGGCCTAAGATGTCTTCGGTAACTTCTTCGCCCTCGACGTCCGTCAACAGTGCCCGCAACGACTCGATGGTAATCGAGCCGAAATGCTCAGCTTCAACCACGGTGTCACGAGAATCCCAGCCGTCGGCGAGTGCGGCAGGCCGGAGTTGGGCGCGCTCCAAGACCTCGACAACCATGCCATTTGGCAAGGTGAACTCGGTCCCAATCGCCAGGGAGGCCAAGCGCCCGACAGGGGCGCGGTAGCTGGCGAGATTGGGGAAGCCTGAGACCGGACTGGTACGGCAGATGTAGTAGGTGCGCTCTTCGCCTTCCTCATCCATGACCACAACACGGGCAATCGCCGGCTCGGCCGCCAATACCTGATAGCTCTCTCGGTTTGCCTGGTTGATCTGATCCAGCTTCTGGATGGCCGAACTGGACGTCATCGTGTTGATGCTCGCCAATGCGTCAGACCCCAGCGTCCGCTCATCGTGAAGCTTGCTCTTGGCTGCAGCAGCGATACTTTCGAGTTGTGTCAATGCCTCGCCCGCGACCTCTTCAACGTGCTGCCTGAATTCTGTTGTCAGCTCCATCGTTAGTCCCCTTCTATTCCAGGCTGGTCGCCGACGACAAACGTCACTTCGATCTCCGCATAGAGGGCGAGCTGTGCCTTGATTTCATGAAGCTGCTGGATTAACGCGTCGATGTCCGAAGCCGATGTCATCTTCACGGGCACAGAAATCGACCTGGAGAGCTTGGCAGAACCTTTCTCGCCGGTCTTGGCACAAACTTCTTCCATGCGTTGGCGCAGGCGCTCCTGGCCTTGACGCTGAATGGAGCGCTTGAGTTCTTCGAGGGTGCTGTTGATGTCGTAGTCGCGGGCCAGGAGCTTTTTGAGTCCAGCCAGATCCTGGGTGGCCGCCAGAGTGAGCCCGTCCAGACGGTTCACAGCGTTGCCGCGCTCTTCCTGGGTGAGTTCTTCCCATTCGGGGATGCGCTGCAAGTCTTCGACGCCCTCTCTCAAGCGCAGCTTTTGCTGCTCAGGCAGAGTGGTGGTCGCATTACGCACGCGGCCCTTCAAGTGAGTGAGTTGCGAATTGAAGTCAGCGGTGTGTTTGTAGAAGTCCTCTTTGCACAAACGCTCCGATAGGATTCCCAAGTCTTCGGCGAGCTCACGTCGCAGCTCTCCCGGCACGCCCGTGTCGGGCAAGGCCTCGATGTCGCGGCGATGGGCTTGAAGGTCTCGCAGAGTGGTATCCAGGCCGTTGTCGAGCACGCGTTTCACTGCCAGCGCCCACTTAAGGTTGTCGTAAATGGCGGAGGTTTCGGCGCCCAGGCGCTGGGGTGCGTCCGACGCATCGGTAAACAGGACGTCAGCAATGTCCTGGTTCAAGGTGCGGATGCGGTCGCTACCCGCCAGCCCGAGGCCGCTGAGTTTCTCGGCCAGGGAGCCGTAATCATACTGGAAGCGCGGGAAGTACTTGGTAGCCGCCTTGCTGATCTCCTGCTCCAGCGGAATGACCATATCGCCGACCAGTTCAGTGAGCCGCTCCGCAGCTCGACCGAGGGTTTCGATAGACGGGCGCTCGTCGCGCAGGGCAACGCCGATCTGCTTGAAGGAGTTGTTAGTCTTCAGGGCATCGATTGCCTGCTGGCCTGCGGCAGTGACTTCTCGCCCCGAAACCTTGAGCTTGATTTCACCGGCCATCAGCATGGCGGCTACGATGTAGCGCGCCGTATCTGGCGACCAGCCGAATGGGTCGCCGCTGAAATCGTCGAGCAAGCGCTTGCCATCGACCATGCCGCGCTTGTCGATGTAGTCGCGGATGCTGATCATCGCCTTGTGATCAGTCTTGAAAGAGGCACGACCCGCAACCGTCTGCACCAGGCCGAGCGGGTCAAGGCTGCTGCTGATAGCAGCGGGGTTGGCGACCTTCATGAATTTCTCGGCGGTGTCGGTGCCGGCGCGCACTGGTGCTTCGACATAACGGTTGAACACCTGATCAGCCACATCGGAGAGCAGCTTCCTGGCCGCTTCCAGCAGGTCAGCATTCAGTGCCGATACCGCCGTTGCTTGGCCACGGAAAACGAACGAGCCGGCCTGCAGAGTTTGCTTGATCTTGCTCTGGAGTCGGGTCGCGAGCTTGGCGGCGCGGTCGAGCTGACCAGTGCAGTAGTCCTTGACCTCTTGGTCGGGCTCGTTGCGATGGAGTTCGGCGATGCGCTGGCAACGATAGATTTCGTTGGCCAGATCGTCCAGCTCGGGGTTGGATCGGGCCAGCAACCCGATGATGTTACGCCCTGCGCGGCTGCGGGAGTCGTCCAGCATGCGGTTCTTGGCGATGTCGTAGTCGCTGGTAGGCACCAGCTCCACGACGGTTTGGATCGTGCTCTGATCACCGGCCAGGCTGGTGATGGCGCTGCCGGCCTGGACCTTCAAGCCTGTCGCAACGGCCATCGTGCCGTGGAGGCTGACGCGCGGCAGCGGGTCGAAAGATTCGCGCAGCGCATCGTTGAAGATACGCTTCACATCCACGGTGCGCAGTGCAATGGCACCGCGTTCTTGTTCGATGTCACGCAGCTTCTCGCTGAGGAAGACGAGGCTGCCATCCTTTTCCCCCAACGGCACGTGCACGTCACCCAGCATCTCGTCGACAGCTTTGCGCACCGTGTCGAGCTGCGAAGGCGCAGTGATGGAGGGGTGCATCAGGCTGGCTACGTTCTGTGCCGACACTGGCAAATTGCTGAGGATCTGCAATACGGCGACGGACTTAGCGATATCCTGATGGAGCTGCGAGTCCGGGAAGCGAATCTGGACCTTGCCAACCGCTTGGTGAATGGAGGTAAAGGCACGACGAATGTCCTTCTCCAACTCGTCGTACAGCGTAACGGTGGTGGCGAGCCAACCCACGGACTGATCGGCCATCGCCTTGGAACCGCCTTCGCCCTTCAGGACGTCTTGGATCACCTTGATCGCAGAGCGCAAGCCGATGCCACCGGTGGACTTGGCCAAGGCACCCAGCAGGTGCAGCAGGATGTCAAAGTGAGCCGGCAGGAACGGATAGAGATTAGTGAAACTCTCCTTGCCGAAGTCCGCGTCATAATACTTGGCGTCCTGCAGTTTGGTGTTGTGCCGCAACGCTTGGCCGTGGGCATCGAACAGCTTACCGAGTTCAGTCTCGCCGGCCGGCGACTTGCCGAGCAGGCGGCGGTAGCAGATCTCTTTGATGTCGCTCGATTCGAGGTCGATCTGGATCGGGAAGCGATCCTTGAGCTTGTAGAGTTTGTCGGAGTTCAGCGCGGCGCGCGGGTCATCTTCGGTGAGTGTCTGCTGCGCGGTAGAGATGATCCAGGCTTTGCCGTCGCCCAGCCGCTTGAGGTTCTTGGCCAGGCCATCGAGGTTGAGGATCAGGTTGTCACGCGAGGCAACATACTGACCCACTTCGTCGACGATGAAGATGATGTTCTGCTTACCGCTTTTCTCACGGACGATATCGATCATCTCCTGCACGCGCTGGTCTTCGAACTGGAAGAAGCCCTCGGTGCTGGACGAGAAGGATTTGGCTTCCGGAAAGAGTGCCGGGTACATCTCGTGGGCGATCTTCGGGATCAGCCCGTCGATGGCCAATGGATTGTTTTGAACGCGAACCCAGGTCGCGCCAGGCAGCGCCTGAGCGATGCACTCATGCAGCTCGGGGGTGCGGCCGTCCTTTTCGACCATGCGCTCGAAGGCGGCAACTTTGAGGTTTCGCGAGTAGCCCGCCCACTGAAGTACCTTGAAGTAGAGGACGGTGGAAACGTCTTCCATCGTGGCGCCGGCAAGCATTTCACTGGCGAGGTCCAGCATGACCACGGCAGCTGGGAATCGCTGTGCTACGGTGCTCAGCAGGGCCTTGGTCTGTGGCTTCTGCAGGCGGTCCTGCAGATACTTGATGAACGGCGTGCCGTCGATGGTGCGCTGATCATCAAACGCCAGGCCGAGATACTTGGTGAACGAGCTCTTACCTGATCCGTAGAAGCCAGAGACCCAGACACCGACCTCATTCTCCCCGCCGGTCTCCATCGCCAGTTGCATCCGATCGAGGAGCTTGCGGAACTGCTCTTCAATGCTCTCGGTGACCACGTACTCCGATATCTCAGCCTTAAGGCGACCTTCTTGCGAGGCGCCATAGGTAATGACCTTCTCGATGATCCGGTAGATGTTCTTGCTTGGGTCGAAGAGTGATCGGATAGTCATAGGTTTGCCCCAGGGTTCATATGTCTGTTTCAGCCGCCGACGTGGACGGAGCGGTAGTTGCCATCTTCCGGGTAGAAGCCGAGAAACTTCAGGCGCGCCTTGCCGGTCCGGACGCCGGGGTACAGAAAAATCGTCGGCACGTGAAACTTGCCTTGGAGCTGGCTTTCGATGGCTCCAATGCGCAGAAACGGATGCAACGCTTCTAGGTCAGTCACTAAGAGCAGCGCGTTCTGCTGGCCTTCGAGCGGCTGTAGGGCATCCTCTAGACGTTTCAGTAGACCGTTATTCGCTGTTAGCATGTCCGCCAAGGCCTTGTTGGTGCGCGGCCAATCCAGCGGCGCTAACTTGTCTTCCATCACGCAGAGCGACCAGAATGGGTCATCTTTGAGCAAAGACCATATCTGTTCTGCAATAGAGAAGGTGTGCACGTCCCAGCCCTCTTGGTGGAGCTTGGCCACCCAGGCAGGCGTCTGCCGCTTCACCTCGAGGATCTGTTCAGGGGGAAAGACGAGGTAGTAAATCGGCTCGAAGCTCCCATGACCGAGCTCCCGCCCATGCCGGATGCGCTCGCACAACTCGTCGAAATCAGCTTTCAGTGAGGACATCGCAGAGCGCCTCCATGTCTTGTTGTTTCCAGCTGATTCGAGTCACATCGCCAGCCGCCTGGACGATGAGAAGCCCCTTCAGCGAAAGCCGCTTGATCTCTTCCAGCACGTCTTCGCGCGCCAAGCCGAATAGTTGCCAGTCTTCGTGTATAAGAAGCGCGTTGTCGCCAACGCCGGCAAAGTGTTGCTCGTAAGCGAGGTAAGCTGCCGGTGATGAGGAAATACGGAACGGAATAATTTTGCGGCTGGTTTTCTGGCCTCGTTCAAGCAACCCATAGTCGGCACAGCAGCCGGTCAGGTATCCGGAGACGTTTCGTACCATGCTATCGGACCAACGCCTTACAGTTTTCCCGTCATCGATTGCACGCTCGACAAAGGTACAGGCATCCTCATTCGTTATTTGCGTGTATCCGCCGACATAACGCGGCCAATAAACGTGGCGAATAAATTCACCGAGGATTGGATTGGCGCGACTCGTGAACACGAGCATGAGTTGCGTCAGATCTGAGGTTGAAAATGTTGCAGAAAGTCGTTTGAGATGTGCAGCAGGTGCTCCACCCGCAATTAGATAACGTGGGGCGAAGCATTCAACGATAATGTTGCGTAGGCGGCGTGCGGTAATAGTGGGGAACCGGCCCGACTCAAGTGCGAACTGATACAACTCGCCTGCTGACACGCCAGGCGACCATAAATCCAGCAATGTCTTGGTTTCGTTGATAAGCCCAAGACCTGCTCCCAATCGGGACGTGTAAAGCTTATTCTCTGCCACCGCTAGGCCACGAGATACGGATAGGTTTTCGTACCTCCTGAGAAAGCTGCTAAGTAGGCGCTTGCGATTGTCTTTACGCTATCAATAGAACCGATATCTTTTATGTTTCCAATAGCAAAGGGACCCATCCTAACAGGCGTTTCCATTTCAGCTAAACGCCTCAACGAGTCCAATGCTATCTCGTTATTTTTTAAAACCTGGATAATAAAATTTTCACCGACGCTGCTCTGCACCATCACGTGAAGGTCCTGCTCAACTTCTTCCGGCAAGCGGAACAAGTGGTAGCTACCTACGTTCAAATGCTCATCGTGCAGTCGTCGAGCTGCCTCGATAATGCCGTGATACTGGGCGAGCCGGGAGGTTTTCGAGAAGACAGGCTCAAGGAAAAACCGGCTCGACGACTCATAAAACGCCGTTGGCCACCATGCGAACTGAGCACGCTCCCCAAGAAACCCGACTAGCAACCTTATATGCAGCAAAGTTGTTAGATATAACGATTCCTTCATCTTGTCTCGTCACTAATAATAATTATTTTCGCACCTTCAAACATTTCACCAGCGCTACCTCGACGGTACGTCTGCATCTAGCGGTCGCTGTGCTCGTACACCCAAAACCTTCTTCTTTAGCAAAGTAAAATTTAATTTGGGGTTCACAAGAAACAGCCTAATCAATTAATACTATTGGCAAGAAATAGTTACTGAGATTGTTTGCAACTAGAATCTAAAGCTCAGCAGTTGCCGAAGATTGTATACAAAAGAACTATTTCTCGCATGTATCTTCGCATCGCGGCCGAGCTGGGTCCATCGATCAGTGAAATGTCTCACTCCTCCAATACCGGGGATCGGTTTCTGTACGTCGAAAAAAGGTTTAGGCGGGACTTACTGCCCACAGACACGACTGAGTAAGGGCTACATGCTCAGGAACTACCACCGCAAAATATGTCTTAGTTTCTATGCGTTACCTGACAAGAACGTTTGACCTATAGTGTAATCACGTCATAAAACAGAGCCTTAAAAGATCAGAGCGCGCCCGGACTGGTTCGCCCAGCTTCTATTTTTCATTTTTATGAATCAGCAAACAATTGGACTGAAGTACACCCATGGCCGAGTATGGGTATGCCCAATGCGCCGCCCAAGCGTTTCGTCTGTTTAATTTATGTCTTAAAGTCGGTCATGTTTCGGAGATAACAGCCGGACACAAAAACTTCGCGGTTTGGTACTCTCCCCATTTTTAACTGCACTCAGAAGTAGTGTTCAGGCGACCATCGCCAACTTCTGATAAGGCGTCCCTCCGCCGATGGCAGTATTCGGCCTTTCCGCATTGTAACGCCACAGCCATTGCGTAGCGGTTTCCTGCGCATGGGCTATGGATTCGAAGATCGTGAGATCCAGCCATTCGTACCGGACAGTGCGATTGAATCGTTCCACATAAGCGTTTGGTGCAGGCTTGCCGGGCTGTATAAACCGCATGACCTGTAATTGACTCAGCATTTATAGGCGGGTTCGCATTACTAGTGGGTTTAATAAGGTGCTACTAAAGCATGCATTCCGATAATCCGCGTGTAGGGTGTCTCATCACGTAGACCAATATTCCCAAGAAATTGCCGAAACCACTTCTCAGCTTCACCACTGGTTCCCACGCATAAGTTTCCATGCGGGAAACAAGAGTTTAGAATTCTGCTTCTTTACCTGCTCCACATTAGTTCAAAAATCCAAGCTGCTGCAATGTCGAGTGAATCGGAACCTTACGCCTCGAAACCTTGTTTTTGGTGCGCTTACTTATGCGTTCACTCTTGCCCCTGTAAAAAGACCAATGTGAGGAAGCCAAAAGTAATGTGCTTGTTTGGAATTAACGGCAAAATCCGTCATTTCTGAACCTTTAAAAAGGCGTTCTAATTCTTTTTGGGTAAATGCTCGCTGCTTGTTCTCACCTCTTCCCGTTTACCTTTATATTCGATAGCCTCAGTAGTTAAAGTGACAGGAAAACGTTGATCTTGCCAATCTCTTATTGCTGCTCTCAGGAATGCTCTGACACGTGCTTTATAGGTGTCTTCAATGGTTTTGGACCCAGCGTTATTGGATATTCCAGTTCCGCAAGCTTTTTAATGGTCAGTTTCCGCTTCCGGCACTCATCGAACCAGCGGGGAGGCAACCTTTCAAGCAAGACAAAGAAACCGTTAATTGCTATTTGTTAGTTCACTGAATATTGCTTTGCTGCAGCCGCAAGCCTTAGCGCCTTTGGAACCGCAGTGCTTGTCAGTCGTATGAAGGGCTTTGATAAATTCCCGCTTACCGATAACTCCATGAAGGGCAGCAGGAATAGCAATACGAAACGAAAAAGTGTCTCCGCGTCTTGCAGATATGGGGTATGGTTGGACATTGATCCGTAGGCGTGCTTTGTAGTACTTTTATGTAGCAAAGCATAAAAAACCTACGGTCAATCAGTTACTTACCTTAAATTCAATAACTTAGAACTATTGGCGGAGAGGGTGGGATTCGAACCCACGTGCCAGGTTACCCTGACCATCTGATTTCGAGTCAGCGCCGTTATGGCCACTTCGGTACCTCTCCGTTGTGGTATACCATTTTATCAGTTTATCTCACGTTTATCTCGCGCTCGTTCAGAACAACATGGCAGAATGTTCATGAATTCTGCTTGTCTCTCTCCCATGCACGTTCTCCCCCGTTTGCTTTTTATCGTTTTCGGTTGCGGCCTCGTCCTTGCTGCCTGTGATTCATTTGAAAAATCGGTATCGCCATTCGACAAAACCGATGAGCTAGTCGTTATTACGGTAAACAGTCCCGATACCTATTATGAGACTGCCGAAGGGGGACATGCCGGATTGGAGTTCGACCTCGCTTCGGAGTTCGCGCGCGAACTGGGTATAAAGGTCAGGTTTAAAATCGTGCCGAAACCGGATGACGCCTTGTTGAGCCTGGAGAAACATCAAGGACATTTTGCGGCTGGCTTGACCATTACCCCCAAGCATGCATTGCGTGCCCGCTTCGGGCCGGTCTATCAACTCGTTCAGCCCCAGGTTGCCTACAATACAGACTACCCGAAGCCCAAAAATTTGAACGACCTCGTGGGGAGAACCGTCGAAATTGCCGGTGGCGCCACTTATACCGAACCACTGAATAAGGCAAAGCAGCACGTTCTGGAACTAAAATGGGCTGAAGTGGATATTACGCCCGAAGACCTGCTGGCAAAACTGGCAGAGGGAAAAGTGGATTACGTGATAGCAGACTCCACCCAAATCAATTTGGCAAAGAATTTCTTCCCTAATTTGGGCGTAGCGTTTGATTTAGGTGAACCAGCCGGCAAGGCATGGGCCTTCTCACCCTATGCAGAACGCGAATTGTTGGAAAGGACTCGGAAGTTCTTTAACCGCATCGAACAGGACGGCACTTTAGTGCGCTTGCTCGACCGGTATTATGGTCACACTCAGCGGCTTCTCCAAACGGATGTGATTGGTATTCTGAAGAAAAGGCGCACGATACTGCCTGATTTGCGCGACTACTTTCATGAGGCCGAGGAGTTGACGGGCATTGACTGGCGGCTGATTGCAGCGTTGGCCTACCAGGAATCACACTGGGATCGACTTGCGGTTTCGCCCGCCAACGTGCGCGGCATCATGATGCTGACGGAAATTACCGCCGACCGGATGAAGGTGACCGATCGACTGGACCCCAAGCAGAGCATACTTGCGGGTGCACGTTACCTGATGTTGTTAAAAGATGGGCTACCCACACGTATCAAGGAACCGGACCGTACCTGGATCGCGCTGGCAGCATACAACCAGGGCTCCGGCCACATCGAGGATGCGCGCATTCTGGCCCAGCGTCTTGGCCTCAACCCGGATTCGTGGGTGGACCTGAAACAAACATTACCGCTACTAAGCCAGAGCAAATATTTTCGCAATCTGAAGCATGGCTATGGGCGAGGCGGCGAAGCGGTCATACTGGCGGAATCGGTGCGTACCTACTACAAGATTTTGCTGAAATATGAACGGCCTTATTCGTGGGGTTTCCCGATCAAGCGGTGAGGTTGGTTCGCTACCGCTAACGTAGCGAGCTTCCGGTAAACGCTGCCTGCGGTATTTACGGGGGTGGAGAAAATGATGTGGTGCTATCCACCTCATCCATTTTGCGCAAATAATAATTGTTGAGTCATTACAGCAGTCAGGCTATATTGAGCTTATCAATTTCCCACGAACTTTTAATCCATTGTTAACTTAGGAGGATGCCATGACCTTACGCTTAGGCGATACTGCACCTGATTTCGAGCAAGATTCCACTATCGGAAAGATCAGGTTTCATGAATGGATAGGCGATTCCTGGGCGGTACTGTTTTCGCATCCCGCCGATTACACGCCTGTGTGCACAACCGAACTGGGGTTGACTGCAAAGCTCAAGTCGGATTTCGACAAACGCAACGTCAAGGCAATCGGATTATCGGTCGATTCATCGGAGAAACACGCTGGGTGGATCAAGGATATCGAGGAAACGCAAAACTGCCGCGTCGATTTTCCGATCATCGCGGACCTGGATAAAAAGGTTGCGACGCTGTACGACATGATTCACCCAAATCAGTCGGATACCGTGACGGTTCGGTCGCTGTTCATCATCGATCCGAAAAAGAAGGTTCGGCTCATCATCAGTTATCCGTTGAGCACGGGCCGCAATTTTGACGAGGTTCTGCGAGTGATCGACGCACTGCAAATGACCGACAAGTATACGGTGGCGACACCGGGTAACTGGAAAAACGGCGATGACGTGATTATTCCCCTGACGATAAAGGATGAAGAAGTCATCAAGCAGAAATTCCCGAAAGGTTACAAGGCACCCCGCCCATATCTGCGCATCACGCCGCAACCAGATAAATAACCTGTTGGCATTGTTTCTGAAACATCGATTCACTAAAAGCGCCCTGATTTTTTGGGCGTTTTTTTATGTTTTGGAGTCTCGTTGCAGCAGAAGTCACACATAGCATGCGGCGCAATGCGCTTCGCTTATTGTCGCCCTACTTCTTATACCTTGCGGGATCGAGGTAATAAGAAATCCATAACCTCAATCCATGCAACATGGCTTGATTACGTTGTCGACCTCATGCGAATAAGGTAGGGCGACAATAAGCGAAGCGCATTGCGCCGTATGAAGTGAAGCGGTATGTCAATCTTCATATTCAAGCTTATTTTCATCGCCTCCTGCCCAATCTGCCGGATAAATACCCTTTTCAACTAGCCGATGAAAGGTGGAATACGGCCATTCGTTCACCCGTTTAACCAAACCGTGCTTGAGCGGATTGATGTGAACGTAATCCATGTGCGCATGGAAGTCTTTCTCATCGCGAATCAAATGCTCCCAGTAACGGCGTTGCCATATGCCGCGTTCACCACACGCTATTCGAACCTTGGAGCGCCGCTCGGTAATTGGTAATGCCTTGGAAAATGTAAGTTTGATCAACCGCCACCGCGTCGCAAAATCGGTATCGCCGGGTGGGAGTTCGATGATGCAATGGAGATGCTCTGGCAGCACCACCCAACCATGGATAATGAAAGGATGACGTTGCCGTACCAGCCCCACTACCTTGCGCAGCAAATCTATATGCCGGATTAACAGGTCGTTACCCTGTCGTTGCAGCAGGTTAACGGTAAAGAAATAGGTACCACCCGAATGCCAGGCGCGTCGATAGTCAGGCATGCAATAATGAGAAAATTTTCATACGGCGTTATGCGCTTCGCCAATTAGCGCCCTACTTCTTTTTATTTGCTGTGGCCTCGCCAGCGTGCAGATCGCTCTCTGGCTCGAACCAGGCAAGTTTCTGGTGCAGCTTCACGACTTCACCCACGATGATGAGTGTCGGCGGGATGAGATTGGCGGAAGTGGTGAGATCGGGAAGTGTTTCCAGCGAACCGGTCAGTACGCGCTGTTTGTGAGTGGTTCCCTGTTGCACGATTGCGGCCGGGGTTGTAGCCGGCAGACCATGCGCGATCAGTTGGCGGCACAATACGGGCAATCCAAGCAGCCCCATGTAGACGACAATAGTCTGATGTGGCCGCGCCAGCATCGGCCAATCCAGATCCACGCTGCCGTCCTTGAGATGGCCGGTCACAAAAACGCACGACTGAGCATAGTCGCGATGCGTGAGCGGGATACCGGCATAAGATGCAGCCCCGGTTGCCGCCGTGATGCCCGGTACGACCTGAAAAGGAACGCCCTGGCTGGACAGGGTTTCGATTTCCTCGCCGCCACGGCCAAAGATAAACGGATCGCCGCCTTTCAGCCGCAGCACGCGTTTACCTTCTTTCGCCAGCCGTACCAGTAACTCATTAATGGATTCCTGCGGCATGACGTGCTTGCTGCGTTCCTTGCCCGCATAAATACGCAGCGCATCGCGGCGCACCATATCGAGTACTTCGGGCGAAACCAGGCGGTCATACACCACCACGTCCGCTTGCTGCATCAGGCGCATCGCTCGAAAAGTCAGCAATTCCGGATCTCCCGGCCCGGCGCCTACGAGATAAACTTCTCCCTGCATCTCTTCCCCGGCCTCTCTCTTTTCTGCGCTGTCAGCCTCGTTTTCCAGCAGGCGCTCCAGGTAAGCCTTGGCCGCCTGATCCCGGCCGGCAAAAATCATCTCGGCAAACGGCCCCTGCAGTGCACCTTCCCAGAATCTGCGCCTTTTCTCGGGGCGCGCGAAACTTGCCTTCACCCGCTCGCGAAAATCTGCTGCATAAGCCGCAAGACGTCCATATGCCGCGGGTATCATGGTTTCCAGACGGGCTCGCAGCAATCGTGCCAGCACTGGCGATGCACCCCCGCTCGAAACCGCGACTATGATAGGCGCCCGGTCTATGATCGATGGCATGATGAAAGAGCATAAAGCGGGGGAATCGACTACGTTGACAGGGATATGCAGCCGCCCGGCGGCCTCTGATACGCTCCGGTTGACTATGGGGTCGTCGGTAGCGGCAATGACCAGGGCGGCATCACGCAGATGGTCTGCATGGAACGTCTCGGCGCGATAGGTGATCCTGCCCTGCTCAAGTTGCTCGCGCAGCGCCCCATCGAGTTGTATCTGCAGATCCGCACCGAGCTGTGGAGAAACCAGCGTGATATGTGCACCCGCGCGCAACAGCAACGTAATCTTGCGTGCGGCCACTTCGCCGCCGCCGATCACCACGCAGTTACGGTTTCTGATATTGAAAAAAATCGGTAGAAAATCCATTTGTTCCATTCGAGTTCGACGATTGTATCTTCGTACTTTACCTGAAAATACGTATTAGATGAGCTAGCCCGATAAGTTCTAGCGATGACAGAAGCGCTTTATCGTTTCTGGGCGTTTTGAGCGATAGAACCATTTGTAAGCATATGGAATCGGCGCGCCCATGGTTCAGGAAGACCTCGCTTTCGCGAAAAGGATGTTGCCGCTGTTTGATTGCTGATTTACAGCTATCAGTCTTGTGCGCACGCCTCCGGCTGAAATACAAGCTCCGCATTCTTTTTGATTCTTTTCCGAGGTTCATTTTTCATACCCCTCCTTATTTGCTATGATGCGTCTCTTGCTTCGCGCGAACCGGTTTCATGCTCAACATTGATTTACATTGTCATTCCACGGCTTCCGACGGCTTGCTGACGCCCACGCAACTGGTGGAGCACGCAGCCACGCAGGGAGTGGCAGTGCTGGCGTTGACCGATCACGACGATGTGGCTGGGCTGGATGAAGCCCGTCGGGCTGCGGTCGAGAAAAATATCATCTTTATCAATGGGGTGGAAATCTCCGTTAACTGGCGCGGCCAGACCCTGCACATTGTCGGGCTTGGCATAGACCCGGAACACCCGCAACTCGCGCAGGGCCTGACTTCGATACGCGAGGGCCGGACGGTGCGAGCCGGCAAAATCGCGGCGCAGCTCGACAAATTCGGCATTCACGGCAGTCTTGAAGGCGCTTGCGAACATGCCGGCAATGGGCACCTGATAGGTCGGCTGCACTTCGCACGCTTTCTGGTCCAGCAGGGTTACGCCAAGGACGTCAGATCGGTCTTCAAAAAATATCTTGTCAAGGGTAAACCCGGGTATGCACCGCACCAGTGGGCACCCTTGAGCGACGCCATCGATTGGATACGCAACAGCGGTGGCAGAGCTGTGATTGCCCATCCTGGCCGTTACAAACTGGGCAAGGGTGCATTGGACGAGCTGCTGCTTGAATTTCGTACCCTTGGCGGAGAAGCGATCGAGGTTATCACCGCCAGCCACACGCCGGAACAGTCCATGCTGTTTGCGCGCCATAGCCAGCGGCTGGGTTTATTGGCTTCGCGCGGCTCGGATTTTCACGGACCGGGCGAGAGCTATTTCGATCTGGGCCGGATGCCGCCACTGCCTGATTACTGCAAGCCGGTATGGCATGACTGGAAAGTAGCGGCATAATGGGCGAGTTGTATGTTCGCCACGCTCAAAGCAGATGCATATTCGGAAGATGCAATGACATCTCAGCGACTTTTGTTTGCGTCCTGGCGGTCGACAATTAGTAATTGGACCTGCCTGAAGCATACGATTTTTTACGGATGCCCTAAAATTATAATTAAAAACTGTTTCTCACGTGGCCCAATTCTTTTCCATTCACCCGGCTAACCCTCAGGTACGCCTGATACGGCAGGCAGCAGCTATCGTACGCGCAGGGGGTGTCATCGCCTACCCTACCGATTCGTGTTATGCACTGGGGGGCCAACTGGGCGACAAGAACGTCATGACGCGCATTCGCGCCATTCGGCAAGTGGGTGAAGACCATCACTTTACCCTGATGTGCCGCGATCTGGCCGAAATTTCCCGTTACGCAAAATTCGATAATCGCGAACACAGGCTGCTCAAGGCCAGCACGCCCGGCAGTTATACTTTTATCTTCCAGGCAACGCGAGAGGTGCCGCGCCGCTTGCTGCATCCGAAACGCAACACCATCGGTGTGCGGATTCCCGATCATCCCGTGGTTCAGGCGTTGCTGGCGGAGTTGGATGAGCCGTTGTTGAGTTCCACCTTGATATTGCCCGGGGATGAGCTCCCCTTAAATGATGCGGAGGAAATCCGGGCGCGGCTGGAGCACCATGTCGAGCTGGTGCTGGACGGCGGCGCATGCGGCCTGGAGATGAGTACCGTGGTTGATTTGACCGGGGATACGCCGGAAATCATCCGGCAAGGCAAGGGCAGCCTTGAACCTTTCGGAAAGATGCATGGATAGCATCATCCAGAGTATTGCCATTTATGCACTGCCGGTAATTTTTGCCATTACGCTGCATGAAGCCGCGCATGGGTATGTGGCCAAACACTTTGGCGATCTCACCGCCTATTCACAAGGACGCGTCAGCCTTAATCCGCTGCGGCATATCGATCCCATCGGTACAATTCTGCTTCCCCTGGTAACGCTGTGGCTGGGCGGCATCCTGTTCGGCTGGGCCAAGCCGGTACCGGTCAACTTCGCGGCATTGCGCCGTCCCAAGCAGGATATGCTCTGGGTGGCATTGGCTGGGCCGGGTGCAAATCTTTTCATGGCGTTGGTATGGGGGTTCATGATCAAGGTTGGCCTCGACCTGCCTGAGAGCGATCTCTCGACGCCCCTGATTTTGATGGGTGAAGCAGGTATCAAAATCAATGTAGTATTGATGGTGCTGAATCTGCTGCCTCTACCGCCGCTGGATGGCGGCCGCGTGGCGGTAAGCCTGCTGCCGCCCCATTTGGCGCAGCATTTTGCGAAAATTGAGCCTTACGGTTTTATGATACTCGTGCTGCTTTTGATGACAGGCATATTAGGTGCGGTGATCGGACCTTTTATCTCTATTACGATACAGTTGGTGGCATGGGTATTTGGATTCGAAGTGTAGTGAACGGTTGACCAGGAATTCTGGCCAAGGATAATTGAGGGTAAGTAAAGTATGTTCGCTGATCGGGTTTTGTCGGGAATGCGTCCCACCGGTGCCCTGCATTTGGGGCATTATCACGGCGTGCTGAAGAATTGGGTAGAGCTGCAGCACCAGTTTGAATGTCTGTTCTTCGTTGCCGACTGGCACGCTCTGACGACTCACTACGATACACCGGAAGTCATCGAGCAACATGTCTGGGATATGGTGATAGATTGGCTTGCCGCGGGCGTGGACCCGGCACAGGCAACATTATTCATCCAGTCGCGGGTGCCGGCGCACGCTGAACTGCATTTGCTGCTCTCGATGATTACACCGCTGGGTTGGCTGGAACGCGTGCCCTCTTATAAGGATCAGCAGGAAAAATTGTCCGAGAGGGAGCTGAGTACTTACGGCTTTCTGGGTTATCCCCTGCTGCAAAGCGCGGACATTCTCATTTATCGCGCCACGCGCGTGCCGGTGGGCGAGGATCAGGCGCCACATATCGAGTTTACCCGCGAAATTGCCCGTCGCTTCAACCACATATATGGCAAGGAAGCGGGATTCCGCGAGAAAGCGGAGGCAGCGATAAAAAAGCTGGGTTCAAAAAAATCCAGGGTCTATCGCGAGTTACGGAATCGCTACCAGGAGCACGGCGATCAACAGGCGCTGGCTGCGGCGAAGTCATTGCTGGACGAGCAGCAGAACGTGAGCCTGGGTGACCAGGAGCGGTTATTCGGGTATCTCGAAGGTGGCGGAAAAATGATTCTTTCCGAGCCGGAAGTGATGCTCACTCTTGCTTCGAAAATGCCGGGGTTGGATGGGCAGAAGATGTCCAAATCTTACAATAACACCATCAGCTTGCGGGAGGATCCCGACAGTGTGATGAAGAAAATTCGCACCATGCCGACGGATCCGGCGCGTGTCCGGCGCAGTGATCCTGGCGACCCCGCAAAATGCCCGCTGTGGCAATTCCACCTGGTCTATTCGAGCGAGGAAACCAAAAAATGGGCGCAGGAGGGTTGCGTAAGCGCCGGTATCGGCTGCCTGGACTGCAAGCAACCTGTCATTGACGCGATATTGTCTGAACAAAAGCCCATGCATGAACGCGCCCGCATGTACGAGGAAGATCCCAGCCTGGTGCGGAATATCATCGCCGATGGGTGTGAGAAAGCCGATAGACTGGCTCAGGAAACCATGCGGGACGTCAGGGAGGCAATGGGGCTGGATTACGCTTGAGTGCTTCGCGGCGGCCTTTCATGGATTTGTATGGCGTAGTGCCTGTGGCCCGATGGAATAGCAAGCACATGCAGAGCGCCTGCGGATATTCAAGGTGAACGATTCCTCTTGCCCTCCCGTCACTAATTCGGTGGCGAAGATCCACGGTGAACCGCTGGCCGAACTGCCTTCGGATTTGTATATCCCGCCGGATGCGCTGGAAATATTTCTCGACACATTTCAGGGACCGCTCGATCTGCTGCTTTATCTTATCCGCAAACATAACCTGGATGTGCTGGATATTCCCATGGCGGAGCTTACGCGGCAATATATGGGCTATATCGAAATGATGCGGGCTAATAAACTGGAGCTGGCGGCGGAATATCTCCTGATGGCCGCGGTTCTGATTGAGATCAAATCCCGTATGCTGCTGCCGCTGCCTGTTTTGTTGGCTGAGGAGGAAAGTGACCCGCGTGCCGAACTAGTGCGGCGTCTTCTGGAGTACGAACAAATGAAAGTCGCGGCGCAGAGGCTCAGTGAGTTGCCGCAAGCTGGACGTGATTTCACGGTTGCTGGAATCCAGATTGATCAAGCGGTGATTGAGTACTTGCCGGAAGTCAGCGTGGATAATCTCCGCGACGCCTGGCTTATGCTGATGGCGCGCTCCAATGTGAATCGGCGGCACCATATCACTCGGGAAGAGCTTTCGGTTCGAGCCCATATGAGCCGGATTCTGCATCAATTACAAGGACAGAACTTTGTCGAGTTCAACGAGTTGTTCAATTCTGCTGCCGGGGTGCCGGAATTGGTGGTAACTTTTCTAGCGCTGCTGGAACTTGTCAGGGAAAACCAGGTGGAGGTAAGTCAGCCTCGCGCTTTCGGGATTATTTATGTCAGGCCAATCAGTGCCCTCATCGCCAATTAGTATTGCAGAAGCGTCCAATCCTCGGGGAATTAAACAAATTCTGGAGGCGGCGTTACTTACCAGCCAGGACCCGTTACCGTTAGCGGAACTGAAGAAACTATTCAATGGGGAACTGAGTGCGGAGGTTCTGCGTCGGTTGCTCGAAGAGTTGCGCCAGGACTGGGATGGGAAGGGAGTGGAACTGGTGAGTATTGCCGGTGGCTGGCGCTTCCGTGCCCGACCGGAGATGCAGGAATTTCTTGACCGGCTTAATCCCCAGAAACCGCCGCGATACTCTCGTGCGGTGCTGGAAACGCTTTCCATCATTGCATATCGCCAACCGGTAACACGTGGCGACATCGAGGAAATACGAGGTGTTGCTGTCTCGGGGCCTGTGCTCAAGGCGCTGGAGTCGCGTGGCTGGATAACAACTGTCGGACATCGCGACGTCCCCGGCCGACCGGCCTTGTACGCAACGACGGCGGGTTTTCTCAACGATTTGAATCTCTGTTCCATCGAGGAGTTGCCACCCCTGGAAGAATTGGGATCGCTGATCGAGCCCGAAGGCGCCACGGAAATGACGTCGGGTCAAGTCCCGACCACCCTCCCGAATCCTACCGAGTCAGGGACGCCTCTTTTGCAAACCTCTCCTGTATCACAAGCGTCACAATCCCCTCAGACGGCCCCGGCATCCAAGGCGGTTGAGCAAAAATAACTTTTGCAACGGACGCTTGTGAGCGCCAACTCACCGAACAGTGGAACCGCCGGTAGTGATCAATGCACATGATCCCCTGGCGGGGGCAATATTTCCTTTTCCCGATTAAGCTGAGCGACCTGCTGCATCAGCATATCGGTGTTTGACCAGCCCGGGCCATCCGCATCCGGAATCCAGCGCGCACGCAGATAACCGAAGCGGTCCACCAGGAACTCCATGTGCGGCGGCAACGTGCCCTCCCCCAGCAGATCGGCCTTGTTCAGCGTACGCCGAAACAGCTTATAGCTCTGCACGATCTCGTGCGCGCCGTCGACCACCAGCGGTAAGGGTACATTGGCCTGGATCTGCTCCAGCTCGTGCGCATCCGGGTCATCCTCCGGCACCGCCAGCAGCACCGTATTGGCCGCAGCCAGCCTGGCATCGAGATCGCGCAGCTGCGCCAGCCGCTCGCGCGACTGCGGCCACGAGAACAGCACCAGCAGCACATTCTTCTTGCCGCGGAAATCCTTCAGGGTGCCGCTTGCGCCATCCTGTGCGGTATAGGAGAAATTGGGCGGGCCCATGCCAGGCTGCGGCTGTTCCGGCTTGACCTGCGGGCTCATCAGGCGCGCCTGGTAGCCGCGCGACATGGCGTGCAGGAAATTGACCACGTCCCAGCGGTCCTCTTCCGAGAGCCTGTCGGCGAATTCGGGCATGCCGGTGCCGGGAATGCCGAAGGAGAGCCAGTGGAAGAAGTCGCCGGCGGTATGCTTGGCGGTGTGCGGCTCGGTGAGCATGTCCACCGGCGGCTTGGCGAAGCTCTTGGCCATCACGCCGTTGCCCTTGCCCTGGGCGCCGTGGCAGGGCACGCAGTTCTCGGCAAAGTGGGCCGAGCCGTTGGCGATGGAAATGGTATCGAACGGCACCGGCGTCTTGCGGTAGGTTTCCGGGTAGGCGTCCACCGCCAGGGGCGGCAGGCCCACGCCCAGGGCCACGGCGGCCAGCAGGAGCGGAATGCCCAGGCGGCGCTTCATGTCCCACTTGTGGGTACGCCCGAATGCGATCGCCGCGCCGGCGGCGGCCAGCAGCGCCAGGCCGCTCCAGACGCGCAGCATCACGCTCGGGTCGCCCCAGGTGGCAGCCAGGGAGAAACGGAAGGAGTAGGGCCAGTTCTGGATGATGGCGTGCTTGGCCGGGACGGTATTGGCGACGATGGTGGCCAACAGTACGATGCCCAGCGCGATGACGAATTCGAAGCTGACCCACTTGCGCAGCCTGTGCCCGCCGGCCGCGGCCAGGCCATCGGCGTGCTGGGCCAGCAGCGGCAGCCAGCTGCGCGCGCGCGCGGCGATGACGAGCACCACCAGGAGCAGGGCGATCTTGCCGTTGAGCAGCCAGCCGTATTCGGTGGCGACCAGGGCGCTGTAGCTGCTGTCGACCATGCGGTAGGTAATGAAGATGCCGGTGGCGATCACGGTCAGCATGACCGGCAGGGCCATGGTGGAGAAGCGCTTCAAGGCGAGCGCGTCGGCCGTGGCCGACGTTTCGCGCGCGTGGAACACGGCGTGGATGCGCTGGATGGCGGCTGTCTGGATGCCGGTGCGCGTGCCGCCGGGGTGCAGGTCGCCTGCCTGCGGCACCTCGGTGCAGGCAAAACAGACCACCAGGAAAGCCGGCAAGGCGCCGAACCAGACGCTGGCCATGATGATGTGCAAGGCGTAGGGCAATACGGACAGGAAGGACAGGTCTTCGGCGGCGGCGTGGCTGGCGAGCGCGCCCACAGTCAGGGTGGCGGAGGCGACGGTGGCGCACAGGATGTATTGCCATCTTGCCGGGGGGGAGACGCGGATATAGAGGGCGATGGCGCAGACGAGCGCGGCGCAGGCGGCGCGTCCTGCCCAGACGTGTCCCATGTGGGTATTCTGCACGAGCGCGAGCCAGGCCTGCGGATGCCAGGCGTTGGCGTCGATGCCGGTGGCCTGGGCCGTGGTGGTGGCGAGGATGCCCATCAAGCCTGCCAGGAGGATCAGCGCAAGCCAGGGCAGCGCCCGCTCCAGGCGGCCCACCCAGGGGGAGTGGATGGAGCCGGCAATGGCCAGGAAGACGCAGCTTCCGACCAGGATCATGTTGGACGCAAGCTGTAACCAGCGCAGCAGCGTCGCGATGACCTCGATCATTTGGCGGGTGTTTTGCTCTTTACGGTGAAGTCGTAGGACGAGTCAACCACGTGGCCGTCCACCGACAGCACCCGGAACTTTACCGTGTATTTGCCGGGCGCCAGTTGCGACAGGGGCAATACGATGGCTCTGCGGTCGTCCTCGGCGATGTGCGGCCGGATGTCGGTAACCGGGGCCTTGGCTGCGTCCAGCACGGTCAGCGAGGCATAGTCCTTTTCGATTTCTTCGTTGAACCAGAGCCGTACTTGCGTGGGGGTCTGGGTGAGCTGCGCCCGGCGCGGCGGTTCGGCCTTGACCAGCATGGCGTGCGCCAGGACGGGGGTGCTGTGCAGCCCTGCCCCCAGTGCCATGAGCAGGATACTGCCCATCATGACCTGTTTGAGGGAGGGAATCATGATCGATTGCATTCTTGGCTCCTCTTCGTGAGCTGCCACCGCCACGGGAGCGGGTGGGCAGATTGATCTTTTCTGTCTTTTTTGGCTTTTTATCCGGACCATATTATTGTTATCTGAACCTGTTACTTGGACTGTATGGCGCCGGTTTGGTTCGGGCGCTGCCCCGGCGGCAATCGCCGCCGGTTATTCCATTCTCAGGCGCCCGCGGGGGTGGATTTACGCCCGCGCAGGAAGAAGACGCCGGCACCGACCACAATGACGGCGATGGCGCCGATGAGATAGGGCGAGGTGCCTTTGGGTTCGCCCACGGAGAAGGGGAAGCGCGAGATATACTCCTCCTTGCCGGCGACGGTGACCAGGCCTACGAATTTGCCGGGCTGGTGAAAGTCGTATTCGAAGTTGATGGAGCCGTTGGGGTAGACCTTGGCCGGGATATGCAGCAGGGTGATGGCGTCCAGGTTGCCCTCCGCGCCTTCGGCCGCACCGGTATCGCGGATGATGCGCACTTCGGTGGGCAGGGGCCGCAACGCTTCTTCAATGTAGTCGAGGGCGACGACGGTGCGGCCGACGGCCGGGATGTCTTCGCAGAATTCTTTCTCCTGGGTGCTTTCCGGCTGGTAGCCGGTAAAGTGCATGGTATAGGGGCCGATGGTGAGTTTGCAGATGTCGTCGGCCAGGGAGAGTCCGCCGTGGGCGTGCACCTGGGTGGACAGCGGCAGGGCCAGGCCCAGCATCAGGCCCAGGAGGGCAGGTTTGAGAGAGGGTAAGGACATTATCAAGGTCACCTATAAGAAATGATGAATCGTCGATCCTACGGCCCGATACTCAGGTTGCCGCCGGGGCTGTCCGGGTTGTCCGGGTTGTCTTTGTTTCGTTTCGTTTTGTCGTTTTCGTGGTCTACGGGCGGCGCGAGGCACGCCAGCGCTGCATGCGCTTGGATTTCATGAGCTTGTATCCCAGCAGGATCAAAAGCAGCAGGGCGATCAGCGGCCCGACCGCGGTGCGGAATATGTTCGCGTAGTTGATCATCTGTACCCGCAAGGGGTACTGGTAGCGCAGGGGCGGCAGGCCTTCGGCGGTGATGATGATGGTATAGAGGCCCTGGTCCAGGCTGGTCTCGCCCTTGATCACGCCGTCGGGGTGGTAGCTTGGCCGCAGGTAGCTTACGGTCTCGTCGTCGGTTTCGCTGGTGCCTCTGACGACGCGCATGCCGATGGGCATTTCGCGCAGGGCCGGGTCGATCAGGTCGACCACCAGGTAGGTGTCTCCGCTCTTGGGGATTTCGGTGCAGTATTGGGCGCTGGGCTCAAATTGCGGCTGGTAGGCGCTCAGGTGCACCATGTTCTCGCCAATGCGGCGCACGCAGCTGTCTTCTTCCAGCGAGACTTTTCCGTGCGCGCCTGCCGCGCCGGCATAGAGCGCCGCGGTCAGGATGAGCATTGCCTGTATTACTTGCCTAATCACGAACGGGTTCTCTCCGCGTTGTTCGTTGTTACGAGGTTACAGGATTCACTGTTTCAGCGAATCGCCACTTGGGCGGGCTTGCCGTTCATCCGCGGGCGGGAGGCCTGCGGGCTGTCGTCATGCCGATGCTGCTTTTCTAATTCTACTATTTTTATCCTGCATAAAAAACACCGATCCACCTTTCCGTCTGGCGACGGCGGCGGACCGGTGTCATGCCTTGCGGGACGGGGCTAGGCCTTGCGTCCCATGCGGCTTAGAGCTTGGTGAAGACCGGTATGACGGCGCCCGCTATGCTGTTGATGTTGCG
>NZ_FMUF01000017.1:0-69762 GCF_900100985.1 Nitrosospira sp. Nsp1 | reverse complement strand
TCATAACGCGACACGAGGCAAAGATATTAATCGAGAAATGGCGGCAGTTCTACAACAACGAGCGTCCCCATTCTTCACTTGGCAATCGAACCCCGGCTGAAGCAGGCCGGGAACGGTCGTCAACAACTATAGTACTCGAACCCGAAGGCTCACTTTCGAATTGGCTATAAAAAACGAGAGCAGGTCACGGGCGAGACATTGCCGAAAGGTCAGACGCCCGAAGCGCCCTTGGCAGGGTGATCAAGCAGTCAACCGTGACTCCGTTTTGTGATGCGTAGTATCAGCTTGCTGAGTTCACGCAGCCACAGCACTGAACTTGCCACAGCCGTGCAAAGCAGCCAATCGTCAAAGCTCAGGCTTACGGTGGAAAATGCCTGTTGCAGAACGGGTATGTAAATCACTGCCACCTGTAACACGAGCGCCAGCATAACAGCGGCCCACAGCCATTTATTGGAGAACAACCCGACGAATGCGCTCTGTTCGTCGGAGCGGGCATTGAAAACGGTGAAGAGCGAAAACATCACCAGGGTCGTAAACACCATGGTCTGCGCGTAGCGCATGCTGCCCGAACCCTCCACGTATCCGCCGGGCAAACTGGCATCAAGCACCAGCAGCGTACCGATTGCCATTATGATGCCGGTGAACAGGATGCCGAACCACATCCGGGATGTAATGACGCCTTCGCCTTTCGGCCGCGGCGTTTTGCGCATCACGCCAGGATCCGCGGGGTCGACGCCGAGGGCGAGCGCGGGTGCACCATCCGTTACCAGGTTGATCCACAGGAGTTGCGTCGCCAGCAACGGGAGCGCGATAGCTTGTCCCTCAGCCTTCAGCCCGATGACATCCATCAGCAGCACACCGAAGAACATGGTGAATACTTCACCGATATTCGATGACAGAAGATAGCGCAGGAACTTCCGGATATTGGAGAAAATGGCGCGTCCTTCTTCGACAGCCGCAACGATTGAAGCGAAGTTGTCGTCCACGAGCACCATGTCGGCGGCGGCCTTGGAAACATCCGTCCCCATGATGCCCATTGCTATGCCGATATCCGCAGTCTTCAAGGCAGGTGCGTCGTTTACGCCGTCTCCGGTCATTGCGACAATTGCGCCGCCTCGCTGCAACGCTTTTACAATGCGCAGCTTGTGCTCGGGGCTGACGCGCGCGTAAACCGATACTTCTTTTATCGTCTGGTCGAGAGCATCGTCTGATAGTTTCTCAAGCTGGGCGCCGGTAACAGCCTGCGCATTTTCCGCTATACCAAGGCTGGCCGCGATAACCCCCGCAGTGACCGGATGGTCCCCGGTTATCATTATCGGGCGTATCCCGGCCCCTTTCGCGCGAGCGACGGCTTCTTTCGCCTCTGCACGCGGTGGATCGATCATGCCGATCAGCCCGGCGAACACGAGGTCTTGTTCAATGCGTTCGTCGACATCATCGATTTGGAGCGCGCCAGGCGGCAACAAGCGGAAAGCAACCCCGAGGGTGCGCAAGGCTTCACCTGCCAGCGCTTCATTCATTTTCCTGATAGCTGCACGGCGATCCGCCGCCAAAGCTTTTGTCTCGCTTCCCACAAGCTCGTATGAGCAGCGCCCAAGCAGCAGGTCCGGCGCGCCTTTGGTGAAGACGATCAGCTGCTCCCGTTTTTGGGCGTCGGTATGAATCGTCGTCATCAGCTTGCGCTCGGATGAGAAGGGTATTTCGGCAACGCGCTCGAAACGCGCATTGAGCGCCCCATCTTCCAACCCCGCTTTACGCGCTGCTACTATGAGCGCGCCTTCGGTGGGATCGCCCTGTACGCTCCAGTGCCCATCGTGCTCCTGTAAAACGGCGTTATTGGCGCGGTCGGCGATGGTAAGCGCTTGTTCCAGTTCGCTTCGCAGTGCGCCGTCAATCATCCTGTTTTCGTGTGGGCCCAGCGCTTCATCTTCATGCGGACGTACTTCGTCTACCTTTCCTTCCGGTGTGTAGCCCACTCCGCTCAGGGATATGCGCCCGTTTGCGGTGATGACGGTACACACTGTCATTTCGTTTTTGGTCAACGTACCGGTTTTATCGGAGGCGATGACAGTTGCCGAGCCGAGCGTTTCGACGGCGGGGAGGTGGCGCACGATGGCATTCCTGGCGGCCATGCGCTGTACACCGAGGGATAGGACCGCGGTTACCACCGCAGGTAAACCTTCGGGTATTGCCGCGACAGCCAGCGCCACCCCAAGGATAAGCACGTCAAAAAGAGCCGCGGCACCGCTGACATCTTCAACAGTGATAATGGCCGCTATCATCACAATGGCGATGACGACAACGATAATCCCCAGCAGCTTGCCCACGCGCGCCAGCTCTTTTTGTAACGGTGTTATCTCTGCCGATGTATCTTCCAGCATTCCGGCAATGCGACCCATCTGGGTCTGCATGCCCGTTGCCGCGACTACTGCACGCCCGTGCCCGGATGCGACTGTGGTACCGCTGAAGATCATGTTGCGGCGATCGCCGAGCTCGGCATCTTCCATGATCGTAAGCGTATCTTTTGATGCAGGCAGGCTTTCGCCGGTGAGCGCCGCCTCCGCCGTTTGCAACGCAGCCGACTCGATCAGCCGGGCGTCTGCGGGAATGGTGTCACCCTCCGCGACGAGAATGATGTCGCCGGGTACGAGATCGGCTGCAGGAACGTTTCGCTGGGCACTATCGCGGATAATATGTGCGTGCGCCGCCGACATCTGACGTAGCGCAGCTACTGCTTCCTCCGCTCGTGATTCCTGTATGTAGCCCATGAGCGCATTTAGCAACACGACCGCGAATATGGCGGTTGCTTCATAGGGCCACGCCGATTCACGTTCGTACAGCCACAATCCTGCCGAGATCGCCGTTGCAACCAGCAGCAGAATAACCAGCACATTCTGAAATTGGGCGAGGAATTTCTTCCACCGGGGAACCGGTTTTTCAGCCTCGAGCTCGTTCTTCCCATATCTATCGAGCCGCGCCCGCGCTTCCTCTTCGCTCAAGCCGCGCTGTGCGTCTGTGGCGAACACGATCAATACGTTCTCGATCTCTTGCTGGTAAGGGATCTTCTGATCTTGCTCAGGATGCGCTATGTTCATCCCCCTGGTTCAAGATGCTCATGTAGTTGAAGGCCGAGCATGAGAGTTCATGCAGTGGATAAACTGGTGATTGCCCAAGCCCAGGCTTTATTCTGCTACTTCTGAATCTGCTGGGCGTGCTCGAGATGGTCGGAAAGGGGTGCGAATAAACTGAACAATAGCGCTGCCAGTTCCTCATTCTTGACATTGGGCATCAGTGTATTGTCAATCAAATCGAGCAGGTTCTGGTGAAAAGCGACTATCTGGTCGATGTACGCTTTGTTGAATTCCTGGCCAGATGCAACGTTCAGCCCGGCAAGGTGGTTTTCGCCATCGACTTTCAGCTCCTGGCTGATCGGGCTGTCCCGGGGAGTCCATTCAAGCCTGGTTGCCAGCTCGGCGACCGCCTTATTCACATGCGAGTGCTCACGCGCGACTTGATGAGCGAACGCCTTGACTTCCTCGCTGGACGATTTAAGCCCCGCCAACCTGCTGGCCTCGACAGTCACATCGTTGGCGCTAACCACGACGTGAGCGATTTGCGCATCGTCGATGCCGATCTTTTGTTCAGCGGCGGCAAATGCGGAACCGGCTTTCGGCCCCTGTGGATGAACCCAGGGGCTTATCCGACAGGCTGCTAGTGTTGGGCGACCGAGTCGCGCCACTCTCCCGTTTCTTTCCCGCGATTTTCGAGGAATTCCTTGAACCGCTTGAGATCTCCGCTCGTTCGCATCTTTACCAGTCCCAACGCATCGCCAATCTCTTCAATAATACCCTTGGGGCCGTAATCCATTTGCAGCACGATCCGGGTTATCGAATCGGATATCTTGTAGAATTTGACGACACCCTCGTTTTTAGCGCCGCTCGTGCTACGCCAGGCAATCCGCGTTTCCGGCACTTGCTCCGTGATCTCAGCATCCCATTGCGTTTCTTTACCGCCGATTTTTGCGCGCCAGTGCAAATGCGTGTCATCGATTTGCCGTACTTCGCATACTCCTTTCATGAAGCGGGGAAAATCCCCGAACTGTGTCCATTGGTTGTATACCGTGCTTATCGGCAAATTTACCTCGATCGAATCTTCCATTATCGACGTGTTTTCAGAATCGCGAGATTTCCTGATTTTTTTTGACAGCATGAGTCCCCCCGCGGTAACCGCAGCGATCGTTACAATTTTTTTTAACATTTTAATTTCCCCCAAGTAGATGCCCACTGCCATTCCGAAAGTTCTTTCATTCGCGAGCTTTACCTGGCTTGGTACTTGAGCTGGCAGAAGACTCGCTCAACTGTGAGAGAAAATTTGTCCGCGTTTTACCCATAGGGTTCGAGTGAACACAGCAGCAAATTGCACCTCTTTTAAAATAATGTACTCTCCGCCGCTCGTGATCTGTGCGGTTGTACACGTAGTGCAAAAGTACTGAAAATTTGAACCCGGTGACCGGCTTCGTTATCGGGGTGCGCAGAATAATCAATTGCAAGGTGACCACGGTACATCTCTGGGAGGACGGCGCAATAAAAGAACAGGGTGGGATTCATGGCCAGAGTTTCTCGATCGGTACAGGAGAAACTGCAAGCAGCAGCGGATTTACAGGGCGCGACATTGAACCGATTTATTGTTCTCGCGCGTTAGATTTCAATAGTACCTTTCAAGGGAAGGTGGTCGGACGCAATCCGTGCAAGGCTGCTGGCGTGGACCTCCAATTTTGCGAGGCGGCGACGCGGATGCACCCAAAGCCGATCGAGGGCCATGAAGGGCTGGCGTGAAGGGTAGGTCGCGACGTGGGGCGTGGATAGGAAGTGGCCGTGTAGCCAGCGCAGGGGACGTCCCCAGAGAAACCATTCGTTTAAATCGCCCAGCAGCACATAAATATCCTTGGAGCCGATGTCGAACAGCTTGAGCAGCTGACGAACCTGCTGGCGCCTTTCCCAGGGCTTGAGTCCGAGATGGGTCGCGACCACTTGCACATGCCGTTCTTTACCATCGAGGGTCACATCAAGCGCCCCACGCGGTTCCCGGCCGGGAAGGGTCAGGTCGACGCGATTCACTGCCAAAATAGGAAGCTTTGTCAATATGGCATTTCCATAATGCCGGGATTCACGCAGCAGGGTAGGGCCGGCAATGGCGGTCAAGCCGGTTTTTGCAGCTAGGTAATCCAGCAGGTCACAACCGTCGACATGATGATGGTCCACTTCCTGCAGCGCCACGACATCTGCGTCCAGCTCACGAAGCACGTCTGCGATGCGTGCAGGTTCGAAGCGGCCATCTGTGCCGACACACGCATGTATATTGTATGTAACCAGCGTAAGATGCATAAATTTCGTAAAGACTAAAGATTAAATTTTCTGTCACGAAGAATATAGTACGAGCAGGCTGCCGTGCTGGTGTTTAGAGTCGCGGTGTTCTTGCCGGGCTGCAAGTTCATGTCAGGTGTTCGTTCAATCGGGACGCGCTCTCAATCGGGAGTTTCGTTGGCGTTCTTCCCACCGCCAGAATGTCCAGCCACTGACGATAATGACAGCGACAACGGTTGCCAATACCGCAAAGGCCGGTAAATCAGGTTTCTGGATCGTGGCAGCGAGTCGATCCGTAAATAAGGATATTCCTGCCATCCCCGGCAGCAATCCAATGGCGCTGCCAATGACAAAATCGCGGAAGCGAATTTGCGAGGCCCCGGCAATCATATTAACGACTGAAAACGGCGCGAGTGGAATGATGCGAACGATAACAATAGTCATGATTCCCCGGTAAGCCAGCCGCTTGTTCAGTTCCCGAATCTTTTTGCCGGCAAACCGGCGTACTGTATTACGGCCCAGCAAATGGCCCAGCGCGTAGGTTGACATTGCGCTCAACAGCGCGCCGATCAGTGAATAAAGAAAACCCTGCCATGGGCCGAACACCAGTACGCAGGCAATGATAAGTACCGTAAGCGGAAACGCGATCAGGCCACCGATGAGGAAAACACCCATTACAAATAATGGAGCGCTGCGGGCTTGCTCGAACTCAGCGGCGAAGCCCACCAATGTTTCTACGTTAACCCATTCCCGAAGCGGCGACCAGTGCCACAGGGTAGCCAATCCCAGGATGGATGCGAGGATGAACGCAATCAGGTAGACATGATAGCGGGCAGGTTCGCGTTCTTCCCCAGGCACATACTCGTCGATTAACTGATCGGCGTCCATGGGTTGGTCCGGATCGATAACCTGGGCATCCGGCACCAAGGCGTCCATGTCAGCCGTTACGCGAAGCGGCAACGGAAGTAAGGTACGCGGCGCTGAGCCGCAAAGCGACTCGATGGCGCGGATCAGGGAGCCGTCTTGCGCCACACGTGCCGCAATCTCGCTGGGCTCCACGCCGAGATGCTCCCCCAGCAGGCGGTTGCGGAAAGACGAGATGGCATGCTGAACGTGCGCTTCGCCGTTTGCCTCAAGCACGAGATCGCATTCGGTATCAAGACCCATCGAGCGATTGTTGAGATTCGCCGAGCCTACGCGTGCCAGTTGATCGTCAATGATGATCATTTTGGAATGTACATTGACGCATTTCCCGTCGAGTTTGGGTATGCACGGGTAATACAGGCGGAAACGGCCCTGATGGTCTGACGACTTCAGTCGCCTGAACAAGCGTTCCCGCAGGACATCCATCGTGTTCTGTGACAACCAGCCATCCGTATGTTCCGGCAACACCACGACGATTTCGGGGCCGTCTTGTTCTTCCAGGCGTTTTGCCAGCGCCGCGCCGATCTTGTCCGCCGTAAAGTACTGGGCTTCAATATAGATTGTATTCCGGGCAGCAGCAATGGCATCGAGCAGAAGCCGTTCCACCTCGCGCACCTCTACCGTGCTTTTATATCTTGGAATAGTACGGGCAATGGCGACTTGAATATTTTCTACGTCCGGCACCAGGTAGCCAGGCCAGTAGCTTGCGCCGGCCTGACGCTCAGGGGCAGCCAGCTTATGCCCGGTTGCACGAAACCATCGTTCACGCGCGATATCGCCCAGCAGGGCTGCAACAGGGCCACGAACTATCATCTGAATATCATGATAGGGCTGTGGTACCGGTTCTGCTTCCAGATCGCGCCGGCGCGGATCATCAGGCAGATGCTGGGGCGTATCCCAGCGGCCGGTTGTCAGGTCCAACCCGCCCACAAACGCCACCTGGTCATCCACCACGACAATTTTCTGATGATGGCACGCACCGGTTGGGTGCTGATCGTCAAGGAAAAAATGCAATCGCCGGTGGCCGTTCCATTGCTGCTTGTAAAGCGGCATCCACTCCCGGGCGGGTGCGAAGATCATGGTGAAGTCCCAATCCAGCACATGGATATGAAGTTGCCTATTGCGCTGGACCATGCAATTGAGGAAAGCACCCAAGCTCACCGGCAGGCTGTCGGGTTTGCCTTCCCGCACAAGATCGATGCGGCTGTCGATATCCCAGGCAATGATCAATACCGAACGCTGTGCCTGTTTTACCGTTTCACGAAAAGCCCGAAAAAATTCAGCCCCATCCACAAGAAATGCGGCTCGATCAGCATGTTCGATGCGCCAACAGTTGGCGCCCGGCTTCAGGATGGCGGAGTGGGCCATTATGCCTTGGGATACCCGGCAGGCTTGATGATCACACTGGGCGGACTGACGACCTGCACTTCGATATGCGCTGTGGCCAGCGTCCTTGCAAGTGCAATAAACTCTTCCAGTCCTTTGACGGTCGCGATGACCGCGAGAATCTCCGGGCCACCCGAAGCATTAATTTCTTCCAGCTGAGCTGGGGGCTCGTCAGGATGAAGCACGCAAAATAAAGAGTGGTTATAGTTTGCGGGCAGGATAATTTCTATTTGCCGTGCATCATCCAGTAACGGCGGTATCGATTCGATGGTTTCATGGCCGCGCCAGGTTAACTTGATCAACGGTTCCTTTTCCATTATCAGCTCCTGATTCGTTCCATGGGAATATTGCTCCATCTTTCATTGGGGGCGAATACTAGAGCTAGAATAGTATGAGTTAGTTGATTGCTCGTCCGTTCGTTGTCGTACATAAAGGCGGGAGCGGAGAGCGGCGCCCGCCCGTACGATCCGCGACTGTTGAATGGATGGAAAAGCTTCCGAGGCCGGGCGGCTGGGGTCAGCCGGCTCAGTCGCAGCAACCTCCACGCAGTGACCGATGGCGAAAAGCAGGCCGCTTCGTTTCCTTCTGACCGGAGCAATATCGCCGATGACAGGGCAAAGCGGCCGGTACGCTGCTCGCCGACCAAGCCTATGACAGCGACGCGATCCGCCGGTTCATTAAGGATCAGTACGGTCTCGAACATCCCCTCTAAAGCCAACTGTACCGGAAACAGGCAACTTGTTCCTGTTTTGCGCTTTCGGCGCATGGTTTCGCATGCGAAAGCGCGCATTTCCTTACCGCTGCATGGCGTAACGAAATATCGTGAAAGAAGACGGAAGCCAGGCTATTTCATCAAGTCCAGATTGCATCCATTACGAGGAGAATGCGCGGCCCGTTCCCGGCAGTGACGGAGGGTGAACGATGGATTGCACCTCTTCGAATATTCTCCTGCCACAACGAGCCCTTCAAGAGTAAGACGTCGAATGATGCGGCTGCCTCAACTGTCGTTCTGGCGTCGAACAGGCCGGAAGCGTCATCGGCAATACCCAGTGATCCTTGCCCGAGTTTGCTACGATCCACCCACTTGTCGTCAATCCATTCCGTTCCCTGCCCACGATAGGTGCAAATGAGACGGATGCCTGTGCGATCCACGTGAAAACGAGGGCACATGGCTTTGCTGGACACTTCCAGACGTAGGGCAATTTCATCGCAACCAAGAAGCTCCGAGTAAATATCAGCAATGAGCGAAATATCCTGGGCCATTGCTCGTCGGCCCGGAAGGTCTGGCAAGAAATCAAGCTCCAGGCCTTCACCGGCCGGAATAACGATACGGAAACCATTTCTTAAATGGCCATTTACCGGCCTCTGTTGCAAGTAAGCCTCGATACCAGGATCGACCTGCCGCCGCCACCGAACAACCTGGATAAGCGGATGAAAAATCCGTATCAGTTCCACGGACTCAGCCGTAGCGCATGCATACGGATGAGATATGTGATCTTGCGATGATTTTTGAGAAGGCTCGGCATGCCTATCCATCGCTTGGGCAAAGCTGGCCTTGCGATTATCCTGCAGCAGATTTGGACCAATCATCTCAATAGTAGCCAGTTCATCTTTCATCGTCGATTGCGCTGCCTTTCCTGGATACTAGATTCGATAACTTCGCTCGTAACGTTCGTGACGCTCTTGTGCTTCAATGCAGAGCGCCGCCGTCGGCCTCGCCAAAAGGCGCGCGATGCCGATAGGCTCCCCGGTTTCCACGCACCAGCCATACGTCCCATCCTCGATACTCAGAAGGGCATCCTCGATTTTCTTGAGCAATTTACGCTCGCGGTCCCTCACCCGGAACTCAAGGGAAAATTTCTCCTCCGTACTTGCCCGGTCGTTTGAATCCGACTCCGAAACAATAGCCTGCATCTGCTCGAGCGTGCTTTGGGCGCTGTCCAGCAACATGCGCCGCTCATCTTCCAGCCGGAAACGAAAGAATTCCAATTGTGCCGCGCACATGTACTCCCCGGACGGAACCTCGCGAATAGTGTGCTCGACGGAAGAGGAGTGCTTAGTTTTCATGACATATCATAGTTAAGCCAAGCTGGCGTATGCCAAGCATGTGAACTTCCATCGGTTCGTGTTATTGGTCATAACACTGATCTATTAACGAGCGGTCAACTACCGGATTTAGGTTCAAGTGCGTTTCTCCATAATGATGAATGAAGCGGAGTGTCTCCTCATGCTGTAGTTGACGAAATACGGTTAATCGCTTTTGAATGAATTCCTGGGTCAGTGGAAGCCCGCAGTCGTACTCAATACACTGACGCCACTCACCGACACTCATCGAAAGTCTGTGGCATTATCGCGCTCATATGTGTTCCGTTGCCTCTTCCGCGAGCGCTGCCGCCGCAACCCACTCGGGAAACTGGTCTGGCAGCTTTCGCCAGTAGTCCAGGCCTTTGCGGATTTCATAAGACCGAAGCTGGCATTCGGAAAAAGCTTTTTTTATCAAATCCCGATCCATATCGCGGCCGATGAAGACGATTTCATTGATTCTATCTCCGTATGGCCGTCGCCAGTTCTGCTCTATCGATGCACGCTCTTCGCTTCCTTCCGCTGGCCAGCGCTCTTTTGGCACCGCCGCCCACCAACGCCCCACTGGCTCCACATTGGCGATGTTGCTACAACGCGAATAGGAGATTGCCCATTCAGGACGGCTTGCCAGCCACACATAGCCTTTCGCCCTCAGGATCCCCGATAGCGGGCGCTCGATAAAGGCTGCAAAACGTTGGGGATGCAATGGTGCATGCAAGCGCAAGACGAAACTGGCAATGCCGAATTCCTCTGTTTCCGGCGCATGTTCTCCGGCAAGTTCTTTAAACCAACCCGCCATCTTACTGGCGCGGTCCAGGTCGAACCGGCCTGTACCGAGGATTTCGTTCAAGGGAACATCGCCATGCCTGGCGTACGTTATTTCCGCTCCCGGATTCAAGGCCTTGATCACGCCCATGACTTCACTGAGTTGGCTCGGTGTTACCTTGTCTATCTTGCTTATCACGATTACGTCCGCGAATTCGATCTGCTCCGTCAATAGGCCAGCCAGAGATCGATTGTCTTCATCACCCGCCACTTCGCCGCGCTGGGCCAGCAGGTCTTCGCTGGAAAAATCCCGCAAAAGGTTTACCCCATCGACCACAGTGACCATGGTGTCTATCCGGGCGATATCGTTGAGCGAATTGCCGTCCTCATCCCGGAAATCAAATGTTGCTGCGACAGGCATCGGTTCACCGATCCCGGTCGATTCGATCAGGAGATAATCGAAACGACCCTCGGCGCAGAGCTTGCGTACTTCTGTAAGCAAATCCTCGCGCAAGGTGCAACAGATGCAGCCGTTGCTCATTTCCACCAATCTTTCTTCAGTGCGCGATAAAGCGGCGCCTGCATTTTGGGTACCTCTTTCGATGAGCGAGGCATCGATATTCACTTCGCTCATGTCGTTTACGATTACCGCTACGCGCAACCCCTCGCGATTGGCCAGAACGTGATTAAGCAAGGTCGTCTTGCCTGCACCGAGAAATCCCGAGAGTACCGTCACCGGCAAACGTTTTTCCACTGTTTTCATTACAACCTCACGTCGTCGTCTGGTTTGGCACGCTAATGAAACTCTCTCGCTCTTGTCGGAGGCGTCTGCGCGCTGCCCATGCTACAAAGAACAGCCCTGTGAGAAGCATGGCGTAGGTGCTTGGTTCCGGAATCGGCGAAACAGCAAAATCCAGATGGAAAATACCCGAATCCTTGATGGACGAGCCTGTTTCCGTATTCAGCAGCTCAAAAGTCGCAGAATAGATGCCGCCAGGAGCCGATGCGTCGACCCAGTAGATCGGCTTGAACTCGAAGTTATTACTCATGCCCAGGTTGAATACATCACCGGTGCTATAGATATCTTTTGTCGTTGCGGTTCCCACGTGCAGCCCCTCCGTGCTCTCAACAAGCCTGAGGCCAAGCCCCACATTGTTCAGCGATCCCGACCAGCGATTGTTGCTGCTTTGAAACAGGATGTCCTCCATGCTTCCCGATACGTGGCCCGCAAGAGACTGGATCGACGCAATGCCGAGATAGCTGTATTCCGAACCGCCTTCGGCGCTGCGCAATGTCCCATCATAAAGTCCGCTGCCCATTTCAAGTGGCAGGGGATTTTCGAGTGAAGAAATTTCGGGAATACGATTGTTCGCATTGGTAGGCAGTATATTGGGGGCGGATGCCGTCCCGCTGTAGCTGTAGGCGCCGATACCGTGGAAATGCTCGCCGTGATCGAGCAATAGAGTGAGGCGATCCGCGTTGGGGTTGGGCAACCCGGCATAAGTGCCTGGCAATAGTCGCCAGCCCATCGTAACCGATGTAGAAGCCGATACCTTCATCATGCCGTGATGATGCCGAGATATTGAAGGAAGCCATCATAATAGCCCAGCCAGCCAAGCCGGCATATAACGCGTTGGAACGCATATACTTTCTCCGTGTGCAGTTGTAAGATAAAGCTGTGAGATAAAATCGTGGCTATCGATGCATAAGCCGAGCTTATATGGGAGCAACGCTATTGATAATAGTTTATCAGTAGCGTGTGGTCAAGAACGATTATTGCTCAAGGGATTTTTCGGCGGCGCTAAGCTCAGACATTCAACCTCTACCGCCACTCATATTTCTTTTGTTTAACTTTTATCGGGATAAGATGCATGGAGCGTAATACCCGGCAGCGCAACGCTATTCTCGGTGTGATTACAGAAGCCGGCAGGCCACTTTCGACACAGGAAATTCTAGTGGAGGGGCAGGCCGCCGTGCCATCGCTGAGTATCGCGACGGTTTACCGGACGCTGAAAGATCTGATCACCGAAGGCTGGATCGTGCCGGTAAAACTTCCCGGCGAGGCGGATCGCTACGAGCTTACAAAGCTGGGGAAGCATTATCACTTCAAGTGCAGTTCATGCAGCAAGGTTTTTGATATCCATGAGAGGATCAAGAATAACAATCTTCCGGCGCCCGCCGATTTCATCGTGGAGAGTTATGATCTTATTCTCTATGGTCGCTGTAGCGAGTGCGTTCCGAAGCCTGGAGGTACGGAGCCAGGGGTGGCAAAACACTTGGTTTAAAGGGTGGCGGACCTGTTAATGAGCGGGACACACATCCTTTTCCGACTATCTTGCGCTGGAACGGTCATATCCCTCGCAACCTTTAACTACGGAGGCGAAAGGTGAGATTTCATATCGCTTTCATATCGCAATTGATAGAGTAGTCTATTTGCGATCCCCACTGGGAGCGGATCGGTGCGGTCTGGCACAACAGTACGTTTCCAACCTATTTAACCTATTTGTTCAGAAATCCAGTTTTAACCAGAGGAGGATCAGAATCATGGCCAAACCCGCCATTCAAGACCGTGCTGCCGGCGCCATCATGGGCGCCTTTATCGGAGACGCCCTGGGCCTCGGCCCCCACTGGTACTATGACCTGGAGGCGCTTCACCGCGACTACGGTGACTGGATCACAACCTATACTGATCCCAAACCGGGCCGTTACCATGACGGCCTCAAGGCAGGCCAGTTGTCGCAGGCAGGCGTTATTCTCAGGCTCATGCTCCGTTCACTCGTCGAGCGAGGCGGCTATGACGAAGCGGATTTCTGCATGCGCATGGATGAAGAGCTGTTTCCTCTGCTTGATGGTACTCCAGCGAACGGACCTGGCGGATATACAAGCCAATCCATCCGCAATGCCTGGCGCAAGCGCGTCCAGCAGAAACTGCCCTGGGGACAAACGGGTGGTCATGCCGATACGACAGAAGCCATTGAACGCACGCTCGCCTTAGCCGTCCGCTATGCGACTCAGCCGTACGAGTTGGCGACAGCAATTTCCAATAATACCCGCCTTACGCAAATCGACGATATCGTGCTTTCGATGACCGTTGCCTACGGGGCGATACTGAGCCTCCTGGTGCAAGGGCACGAGTTCGACAAAAACCTGTCCGGCAAGCTGATGCAATTGGTGAAGACGGGCGAACTGCCTTTTCATGCAGTAACGCATTCAGATCTGCAACCGCCACGCCCCGGCGACCCGGACCCGCCTCTCGCCGGGCGGTTCGCATCACCCGACGCCCTGCTGACACCTTCGTATGTTGCCACCGCCGCCACGGACCCGGGGATACAGATAGAGCCACCCTGGAAGGTCTCCCTCGTATATGGCATGCCTTGCGCCATCTATCACCAGCTTCCCGCAGCCTACTACCTGGCTGCTCGCTTCCCTCAGGATTTCGAATCGGCTGTGCTGCACGCCGTGAATGGCGGAGGGCAAAACCAGGCGCGCGCCATTTTGACTGGCGCGCTAGCCGGAGCCCAAGCCGGATTGTCGGGTATTCCCCAGCGCTTCCTCGACGGACTGGAAGAAGGCGAAACGCTCCGACAGCTTGCAGTGGACTTGGCCGCTCAAGTAGGCACGCCGTCCGCCGGGGAGAGTAAAACCCGGTAGCCCGAAGGATAATCAGAGTAAGAAATTAACCCAATCTGTTGTTTTATTGACCAAGCTCCGGCTCCCGGTCAGGTGGTGCGAATGTCATACCTGGCTTTCTATCGGAAGGATGCCGGGCTGGTCATATCTGCCATTACCGGCTATTTACATCATCGGCGCTCATCGCCGTATCTTCGGTATTTAGTCGTGCCCGCAACATTTCAACTTCATCCAGCAACTGCAGAGCCAGCGCTATGCCCGCAAGGTTGACGCCAAGATCGTGCTGCAGCCTCAGCGCCACTCTGGCGCGGCGCATTTGCGTGCCCGTAAAGCGCCAACGCTGAGGCTCATGCTCTTCCGCAGCTTCTGGAGTGAGCAAGCCTTCGTCAACCAGTTCGATGATATAGCCGGTTTGTACAGCACAGGCGCGGCTAAGCTCGGACAGCGTCAGGGCGTTCTGTTCGTCGATAATGATTGCGCTGAGCCCGGTTTGCATCCGGGGCGGTCTTCCAGGCGGAATATCCGGCCCTCTGTTTTCATCCATCATGGCGGCACTCCAAGTTTGGCCCGGGGATTGAAAGACTTGAACTGCTCGGCCATGTCCCGGTAGAGTGACCTGGTCGCTTCATCGGTGGCTGGCGGAGACACGATACGCAATACGACATAGAAATCTCCCGACGTCTTGCCGGGGATGCCGCGTCCCTTCAACCGCAACTTGCTCCCTGTGGCGGAACCCGCAGGAATCTTGAGTTCAATTGTTCCGCCGGGTGTAGGTACTTTCACGGTGGCGCCCAAGGCGGTTTCCCATGGCGCCACCGGCAGATCGAGATAGACGTCGTTGTCCTCCACCCGATAGTAGGGGTGCGGGCGAAATTCAACTTCAAGATACAGATCCCCGCGTTTGCCTTGTCCCTGGCCCGGTGCACCCTGTCCTGCAAGGCGAATATACTGCTTGGGTCGAATACCGCTCGGAATGACGACGTTGAGCTTGTGTTCGCGTGTCGATACATGTCCCTGGCCATCGACTTCGGGTACTTGCAACGAGATGGTGCGGGTGGCGCCCGTATAGGAATCCTCCAGGTCGATCATTACTTTCGCATAGTGATCCTCACCCGGCGCGTGATAGGACGGGCTTCGGCCAGTGCCTGGCGCGCTGCCGGACCGGGTGCTCTGCGAATGAAAGCCCCGGCCGAACAATGATTCGAAAAAGTCGCTGAACTGCGAAGCGTCCCCCCCGGTAAATCCCTGCTGCGAAAATTCGAAGCCGGCATTCCAGCCCGGCGGCGGGCGGAACTCCTGATTTGCTTTCCAGTTTGTGCCAAGTTGGTCGTATGCAACCCGCTTTTCGGGGTCCTTGAGAACTTCATAGGCTTCGCCCAGCTCTTTGAAGCGGGCTTCAGCCTGGGGTTCCTTGCTTACGTCCGGATGGTATTTGCGCGCCAGCTTCCTGTAAGCGCGCTTGAGGTCGTCCTGCGAAGCATCGCGTGCGACACCCATTATTTTGTAATAATCCTTGTATTCCATCAATAAGCGAGCTTCTATAAATTGGATCGTGCGGGAACATCGCCCGCGAAATCTTGCGCTTTACCGTGACCGCCTTACGGACTGATTTACCGGATCGTGTTCTAAACGTGTTCTAAATTAAATGTTGCAGCACACATTCTTCCCTGAAGTGGCAAATGAACTGGCCAAAACTTGGCGCTCCAGAACGCGAGCTGTCATTAATATGAAGAAGGAAAAACGATCTTACGGTCGGAAGTCGTCGCGACGACTTCCGATGGCTCGACCGTATATTATTTTCCCAGGATGAGCTTATACTCGAATCTGGGCAGCTTTCCCAGATCCGCTTTGGTCTTCCCGGGAAGAATGACCTTAGGGACGATTTGTGAGAAATCATTCGTGGGAATCGCGACCATATAGGTGCCACGGCCCGGAAATCGACCCAGGTTAACAACGGCAAAGGTCAAAGATCCGTCTTTGGTAACGATAAAGTCGTCAATTTTTCCAATTTTCTGGTTAGCGTCGTTATAGACAGTTGCTTTTTTCAGCTTCGAAACGCGCCAGCCGCTGGCAATAAGACGGGACTGGGCTGTGTCCGGCGCGGCACCGTTGCTATCGGCGGGCGTATCCATGCCGGGAGCTGTCGTAATGGCGCCAGGAGCAGCATTGGGCCCGGGAGCAGGACTCCGCATCGGCTTGGCGGCTGGATTCGTTCCGGGTGCACTCGTCATATCCTTCTGGGCTGCTACTGCGCCGACCAGGAAAAAGCTGCAAATTGTGGCAATAATTATTTTTCGGATACGCTTCAGGTTCATGTCGGTCTCCTATTGATTGATGTCTCTGTTTAATCGCGAAGCCTCGCGGTGCGCCCTTTTACCGGAAATGGCCTGGCTCGATATCGTGCGTCGCTATCCCGGACCCTTCTGGAATCTTTATGCCCTTATCCGGCTCAGTAGGGATAGGGAACCTCTCGCAAGTGGCCATGCCTCCGCTGCGCCGTTTTGCTGGCTCCGTACGTTACGCGCCGGCCAGCATGGCGGCGTGCAACTTGGCGCCAAGCGATACGGGGTTTGCATTCGGCAGCAAAATCTGTAAGCCCTGGCGGAGCATCAGCTACCTGCTTTGCGTTGTTTCAGTTGTGACGCAGCAATGAGGTACGACCTCTCCAATACGTGCATGCGGGGAACAAGACGATTATCAGAAGACATATTTTTTATCAAAGCACAGTCAAAAATCTCAACCGCAAAGGTGCATCGTAGCAGCCAGTGTGCAGTCAATAAGAGATAACTCAAAAACCGGTCAATTCATGCGGTTCTTGATTTTTCCTGTAATTTTCGTGAATAAATGTAAGCGAATTTCCCGCTCTGAACAGTACGTCAGCGCACAGACGTGTCCAACATATTTGCCATATTTGTCGGTCGATCGCCGGCTATCTGGCAACGCGGATTTGTGGTGGAATACAGCGAGTAAATGCAAATGCAGTATCGGATTCGCGATAAAGTATAGGTTAGGCCCCTACCGGGCTAAACAATGCGATGTTGAGGAGGGGAAGTGATGACTAACGCAAGCAGGTACCCAGGTAAGGAAGCGCCGCCGGGGAAAACGAATTGCAAAGAAGCCGGTTTGGTGACAGAGGATGTAAAGCTTGCAAAACCCGATTCCGCACAGAAGTGGCATGAGAAGGCAGAGGGTCAGTGTTTGCTCCCGCACGAACGGGATGAAACGACCGGCGCTGTGGCGACCGGTAATTCTAATGAAACCGGACGCGGACGTGCCGTGATGGGGCAAGCGGCGGACGATATCGAGCGCGGCCTGGAGGATACCGATTGCAGGGGAATACCTTCCGATATTTTCGGCCTGGGCCACTGCTCGTCCCCTTCAACTGCCGAAACCAAGGACCCCGGGAAAAATGGCGGCGATAATCCTGTCGGCGACAAAGACGAGAAGGCTGGCAAAACCCCTTGATCGGGTGATCGCATTTTAGCTTGAAAGGTTACCGGCCGTATGCGGTGCAGCCCAATGCGCAGACATACGGGGCAGTGGGGCAGGCAGGGCGCACGCTGCCCGCCGGGGATTTTTTCATTAATGAGGAGCGGTCCATGAAGAGAACTGAATTCACGAAAGCAGGTTTAGTCTTGATATTTCTCGCCGTCTTTTCGACATCCGGATTTGCCGGGAACGATAACACGAGCCCGCCGGGCACATCCTTGCCGGCCACGCAGACGCAAGGTGAGGTTGCATTCCTGTCAGGCGGTATCGGCGAGGACGAATCGGGTGCGATAAAGAGGGAAGCAACTTCATGGCCGCTCATGCTCGAACTGGCACAGGCGGGCACACCTCGCGCCGAATATATCAGTGACGTTCCGGTGACCATCAGCAATGAGTCGGGCAAGATCGTGCTGGACACGGTTGCGGAGGGCCCTTTCCTGCTGGTAAAACTGCCCCCGGGAAAATATTCCCTGGATGCCACCTACCAGTCGATAAAACTTTATCGCCAGTTGGACATTCAGAAGGGACAGCATAAGAAGCTTACCCTGGTCTGGTCCGCCGTTCCGTGATGGCTCGGGCCTGTCCATGTTTTGGGTTTGTCAGGTCTACCGGCGCAACTCGTCACTGCAAGCCCATCCTGGTACTGGGGAAATGCCAGGAGTATGATTAAAAGCGCGGGTGTAAAATTGAAGCTTCCGTCCGGCGAGTTCGATCCTGGAATTCTTTACTTTCCGGAGGGCAACCTTGACGATATCCTGCCCCAGCTTATTGAAGCAATTGCCGCGCACCGCCACTTTGAAATGGAAATCGAATCGCCTCTGTCAATGTAACCCAGTCAATATGACGAACTTGCGGATACGTGACAACCGGCGCGCGGGGTTGTCCTGCATATCAAGGACGAAATAATTCGCGAGCGGATGAAAACGATGTAATTCCACTTCTGCGATGAACCGGGACAGCAAGCAAAGGGGGACGCATTTCCATTTTGCAGCGCGTACCCGTGGCGCGTCCTCGACGCTCTGCTTTGCAGAGCTGCCGGGCCAACTGCGGCACAAGAATCTTTCTCTCGTCTGTACACGGTATCTCTGCCCATGTTCTTCCAAATGAACTCATCTGCCACTTTGATGATGGCGCTCGTTTTATCATTGGCTGGCACGCTTTTCAATGCGGCCTTCGCGGATGAACAGGTTCGTGAATCCACCCTCGCGCCGGCACAACTTGCCCCGGCACAACTCACTCCAGCGCAAGCCAGGCACACGCTTTCCATTCTTCAGGATGAAAGGAAACGAGCAGAGCTCGAAGAAACCCTGAATGCAATAGCTCAAGCCACAGGCGGAGCACCGGCCGATGCAGCCGCGCCCGCTGCAACTGCTACGCCCGTCGCGCCTGCCGAATCGGCAGCGGAAAAAAAAGCACTGCCTATAGAACTGGCGGAGGGCGGCCTGATTGCTCAGGTGTTTGACCTGTTGGCAAAACGCGTGGATGCGGTTGTCGGCCAGCTGCGATCTACCGCGCGTATGCTGTTTCAGATAAGGACCGTGGGCGACTGGTGGGAGTATAACCTGGGTGTACCGGAGCGCCGGGCGGTGGTGCTTGATGCGCTGTCGGAGACAGCCCTCACGCTGGCTGGAGCGCTTCTCACGTATTGGCTGCTGGTGTTTGCGCTCCGTCGGCCTCGCAGGCTGGTCGAGGACCGCGCGGCTGCTCGCCAGGTCGCTGCACAATCGAAGGTGAAGGCGGAAGCCGTCCCCGGTCTGGCTTTCCCGAGTGAACACTCTGTTGAGCCCATGCGAAGGGTACCGGCTGCTGATCGCCACTGGAGCCTTCTGCGCCGGCTGCCGTTTGCGGTCGCACACTGGATACTGGAATTGCTTCCGCTGACTGCTTTTGTCGCTGCCGCCATCGTATTGCTGAATGCGTTCGGTGGCCGGTCCACTCCGTTTTACAGCGCCACCATCCTGATAATCGGCGCGTACGCCGCCACACGAATAGCGCTGAGCGTGGTTCATCTCATGGCGTCGCCGCTCGGGCAGGGCCTGCGACTGATGCACATCAGCGATGGCGCAGCGGATTTCCTGAATCGCTGGTTGCGGTGGATTATCGTGGTGGCCGTATTTGGTACCGCCATCGCCGATATCGCTCTTCAAACGGGCGCGACCTCCGATACGCATCTTGCGCTTTCCCGATTGGTCAGTCTGGTTGTTCATGTGATGTTGCTGATCATGGTCTTTCGCAGTCGAAAAGCGACTGCAGCGGCTATCCGTGGTGCCGCTTCAGATAGCCAGGACTTGTTCGGGATTCGCGGGATGCTGGCGGATAGCTGGTCGTTTGTCGCGACATTCGTTATCGTTGCCATGTGGTTGCTGTGGTCGGCGGGGGCGGAGAATGGTTTTCAGCACGTGCTTCAGGTTTTTGCATGGTCGGCGGCAGTGATCGTCTGCGCGAGTCTGGTGTCGATTTTCGTCTTGGGCGCGATTGACCGCGCATTCATCGAAAATATCGAAAGCAAACGAGCCCAATTGGGTCAGTCAAGCGACTCGAGAGAGATAGCGCCCGAGTCCACCGCAAAAAATACTTATCACCTGCTGGTGTATCGAGCGATCTCCACGTTGATCGGCATTGTCGCGTTTATTGCGTTGCTACAAGTCTGGGGCGTGAATACCCTTTCCTGGTTTGAAAGCGGGTCGGTAGGGCGACGTCTTGCTTCCGCCGTCGCCACGATCGCGGTTACCTGCATGTTGGCGTTCATGGCATGGGAAGCACTCAATAAGGCGATGTCCCGGCGCATCGACCGGTGGACAAAGATTGGAGATGCCGCGCGGGCCGCACGGCTTCGTACTTTGGTGCCCATGTTGCGCGCCACCGTGTTCTTTATCATCGGGCTGATTGTGCTGCTCGCAGCACTGAACGAGCTGGGTATTACTATTGGGCCGCTGTTGGCGGGCGCCAGCATTATCGGCGTCGCGTTGGGTTTCGGCTCCCAGAAGCTGGTACAGGATTTCATTACCGGCCTCTTCCTTCTGATGGAAAATGCCATTCAGGTTGGCGACTTCATCACCGTGGCGGATGTATCGGGATCGGTCGAGCACCTGTCGATACGTACCGTGCGTCTACGTGCTTCCGATGGTGCGTTGCATGTTGTGCCGTTCAGCTCCGTTACAACCGTGACCAATGTCAATCGCGGCATTGGCAACGCTTCCGTCCGAGTCAGCGTAACGGCCGACTCGGACGTAGACAGGGTTCTTGAGGCGATCACGAGTGTCGGCGAAGAGATGCGGGCCGATCCACGATTCAGGGATCTGATCCTCGCGGATGTGGATATCTGGGGGGTGGATCAGGTCGATGGCTCAATGATTACCATCCTTGGGCAGATACGCACGCTGGATAGAGGCCGATGGCCAGTGCAGCGTGGCTTTAACCGGCTCATCCTGCAGCGCTTCCGGGAACGGGACATCCAGTTTGCCAACCCTCAGAAAAGGCAGGTGGTGGCGCAATTGCCCGGATTTTCCCCAACGCATTCTCCGGAAGCGGAGGCAGGGGCTGGCGCTGTTGTTATTGCAGCGCACCAGGATGGAGAGTCCAAAAAAAGCTAGGTGAAGAACGTATCACCGGCTACTGCGCGGGGTCAGCATGCCGGGTGCCGTGTCTCTTCCGGTTTTCCTTCCGGCAGGATGATGACATCCGACAGATTTGATAGAATCCCGACTCGCAGTCAAGTCTGAAGCCATATGGCAATATATTGTCTATCCAGATAAAACAAGGGGACCGATATGAAACTAGAATCGCTGGCATTGCACTATGGGTATGAATCCGAAGCGACGACGAAAGCGGCGGCGGTTCCCATATATCAGACAACTTCCTACACCTTCGACAATACCCAGCACGGTGCCGACCTGTTCGACCTGAAGGTGGCGGGGAATATTTATACCCGCATCATGAATCCCACCACCGCCGTGCTGGAAAAGCGCATCGCGGAGATGGAGGGCGGGGTCGGCGCGCTGGCCGTGGCTTCCGGCATGGCGGCGATCACTTATGCCATACAGTGCATTACGAGCGCCGGCGACAATATTATCAGCACAACCCAGCTTTATGGCGGCACTTACAACCTGTTTGCCCACACGTTTCCGCGGCAAGGCATAGAGGTGCGTATGGTCTCGCATGATGACTACGATGCTGTGGAGAAACAGATAGATGACAATACCAAGGCGATTTTTTGCGAATCGATCGGGAATCCCGCCGGTAATGTCGTCGATATTGAAAAATTGGCGGATATTGCGCATAAGCATGGCTTGCCGCTCATTGTGGACAGCACCGTTTCGACGCCTTACCTCTGCCAGCCTTTCAAGTTTGGCGGCGATATCGTCGTACACTCGCTCACGAAATACATCGGTGGCCATGGCACGACAGTAGGCGGGGCGATAGTCGATTCGGGGAAGTTCGACTGGGTGAAGCACAAGGACCGGTTCAGGCTCATGAATGAGCCAGACCCATCCTATCATGGGGTCGTATATACCGAGGCTTTCGAAAACGCCGCCTATATCGGCCGCTGCCGGGTTGTGCCGCTACGCAATACCGGCGCGGCGCTGTCGCCGCACAGCGCTTTTCTGCTGCTGCAAGGGCTGGAAACGCTGGGCCTGAGAATGGACCGGCACTGTGAAAATGCATTGAAGGTCGCGCAATTTCTGGAACAGCACGCAAAAGTGGAGTGGGTCAATTACGCGGCACTGCCAAGCAGCCGGTATCATGACTTGTGTAATCGGTTAAGCAAGGGAAAGTCCTCGGGTCTGCTGAGCTTCGGAATCAGGGGCGGGGCTGCCGCCGGTGCGCAGTTTATCGACGCACTGAAGATGATTTTGCGCCTGGTCAATATCGGCGACGCGAAGTCGCTTGCTTGCCACCCTGCATCCACCACACATCGGCAGTTGAGCCCGGAAGAGTTGAAAGAGGCCGGGGTTTCGGAAGGTCTGGTCAGAATATCCGTGGGCATCGAGCACATCGAGGACATCATCGAGGATATATCCCAGGCGCTGGACGCGGCTGATTGAGATTTACGCCGGGCTTTCATGGAACAACTGCTCGCCACACGTCTTCCGTCGGCGTATCTCCCGTATTGACCGCTTTGCGAAAAATACTCATTTGCGGGGGAGAGGCCAGATCGGTGCGGGTAAACGATATAAAAAGCAGCAACGTATGATTGTTGTAATAGGTCTCAGCCAGGAACACGGGCGTGGACTGGACAAATTGCTCTGACGGCAACTTGAAAATGTCGAGGTAGAACTTCACATATCCGGTCTGAAATTGTGCTTTGTATATAGCCAGTTCGGGGAGGGAAATCGGAATAAACTGGCTGGAGGCAGGCGGCATACCGAAAAAATCGCTACCGAATTCCGTTCCCATCGCATTAACGATTACATTAATCCTGTACGTTGCGTTCTTCTCGTCTTTCTGAACAGAAAACCCCTGTTTTCCCAGCCACCCCACCAGTATTTTCTGCAGAAGAGCCTGGTCTGGGCTTATTCCGGCCGTGTTCAATATCACACCCGCGCCCGAAGGAATAGAAAGCATATCTTGAGATTCGGCAGGCAGGCTCCGCAGTACTGCTTCACTGATAAGGAGTTGTTCGATAGCGGTTCTTGGCGACTGGGTTGTTCTTTGGGTGGTCGAGCAGCCTGCCGCCAACCCGATACAGACGGCACTTACGGCCACGTTCTTCAGCAACCTGGTCATTCGTTCCATTCGTCAGCTTCTCCAACCGGGCAATCAGTTGACATCGCGTGCCAGGCGGGTGCCCGAAAACCGCCAGCACGTGCTCGCCAGGAAGAAATTGCGAAACCTTTCGCGAATCCATTCCTTGGGAATTGTGCAGGAGCCGCCACGCAGCACATTCTGGTTCACAATCGATAGCTGTTGCATTCGCCTCCGCCTCTTCCATATGCACGATATAGGTCCATTGGGATTTGCTTTTGCCGGGCGGTAGCCGGGGTAGGGCGAATAGCTCGACTGCGTCCCACGCATCGTCATAAAGTCAGCAAGCTCTTGCGCTATCAGTCGTATCAGCAATGGTACCAGCAGAGCAGGGATGAAAACAGTTGTTATCGGCAAAACATCCCCCTATTCGCTGTCGTGAAGCGGCATTTCCTGATCTCGAATTTGTCGGCTCAAGATGAACGTACGGAGTGTTTAACGCTCTAAGTTGGTATGGGCTATGCAGCGGCAATAAACAGTATATGGAGAGCTTGAGCGAAAGATTGACCCGGTGACGACTCATTTACACCTATGATTAACATGGCATCCGATGCATTGCCAGACCCGGTTTTGATACGATGTGGCATGCTGGTCCAGAATTGGAGTTCACGTGAAAATTAAATTAATTTGCCTCATTCTCTTTATGCTTGGGCCGATTTCGGCCGATTCAGCATGGGCGAGAGGAGGCCATGGGGGCGGGGGGCATGGAGGCGGGGGACACCACCATGGCGGACACCATGGGGGCCATAGCCATGGCGGTTACTATGGGGGTTTCTATCCAGGCTATGGATATGGCCTGGGCGGATTAGGATTGGGATTAGGTTTGGGTTATGGCTTGGGTTATTATGGGGGTTATGGTTATAGAGGTTATGGTTACGGTGGTTACGGTGGTTACGGTGGTTACGGTGGTTATGGTGGCTACGGTGGCTATGGTTTTGGGGCACCCTATGGGTACGGGTATCCCCCGGTAGTGGCTGTGCCGGCGGCACCACAGGTTTATATTCAGCAACAACAACCGCAAACCATACAGGCTCCGCCACCGCCGCAAGCTAATTACTGGCACTATTGCAGAAATCCTGAAGGATATTATCCCTACGTAAAAAAATGCCCTGACGGATGGCTTCAGGTGGCGCCACAACCGGCTGACCAGAATTGAGTTCATAAAAAACAATCATGTCAAGAATCCGTCGCTCGATTCCGTTGGTACTGGCACTTTTTGCATCCTCATCACTGATCTCGTGCGCAAGCATTCCCAGCGGGCCTGGCGTAATGGCATTGCCCGGCACGGGTAAAACCTTCGATCAGTTTCGTGAAGACGATGCTTACTGCAAACAGTATGCCAGTACACAAGTCGAGGGAGAGACGCCGAATCGCGCGTCGATACTCAGCGGTTTGGGAACCGCTGCCATAGGGACAGGTATTGGCGCCGCGGCAGGTGGGGCTTTCGGCGGAGGGACCGGTGCTGCTATTGGTGCCGGCAGCGGCCTCTTGTTGGGAGGATTGATGGGCACGAGTACGGCGCGGGATTCGGGAGCTATCGGCCAGCAACGTTATGATGCAGGTTATATCCAATGCATGTACGGTAAAGGTAACCGTGTACCGGTATCAGGCCAGGTCATGGATAACTCGCAATATCAACCCGCTGGGACGCCATCTCAACCTTTATCGAATACTGCGATGCCGCCACCGCCGCCGCCCGGTAATCCTCCGCCGCCTCCACCACCCTAGTCTTTTGCTACTCGTTCCATTCAAGTTGCCGGTCAAGCAGTTCAATATACTTTCCTGACGTGCTGACCCGCTTGACATTCCGGGATGAACATTCGCGTCGTATCCGGACGGGGCCGGAAGCGTCCGTCATAATGGAAGTTCATCTATGGCTTACGTGGAGGGTTTACCCCGCGAATCATTTTGTCCAGTTGGAAATCTGCTTTTTTGGCCGCTCGTTCGTCTTCTTTCGTCAACTCTTTTTGCACCAGTTTCGCAAAAACGACGAGGTCCTGCCGGGGATAAGCGTCCTGCACACCGCAGTCCTGAAAGAATTCCGCAATCCAGCGCGCATCGAGTTCGGTGCTTCCTGCTTCCCGCACATACTCATCCGCTGCCATTTTGACGTAGTCCGTCAGTTTAGGCATCTTTCTCTCCTTGCTGATGTCTATAAATAAATTTAGGTCTACTATGAACACGTGTCAAGGAACCTCTATTCCATGCTGATAAATATATGACCCAACAAAATCTCAAGCTTAGCGCCATAGCCGTTGAACGCACCGATCTCGCGGACTTGTGCGATGTGAAATTCGATGACAGCTTTGTGCGCTGCCTGCCGGGCGACCCCGTGACAACCAATGTGTCGCGTGCGGTGCGCGGGGCAAGCTATACCCGCGTCGCGCCGACCGCTGTGCGCGCCCCGCGACTGCTTGCCTGGGCCGAACCCGTGGGGGAAATGCTGGGCATCTCGCCGCCCGGCTCGCCCGTGGGCCTTGCGGCAGACGTGCTTGGCGGCAATCGTATCCTTCCCGGCATGCAACCTTACGCGGCACGTTACGGCGGTCACCAGTTCGGCCATTGGGCGGGACAGTTGGGTGACGGCCGCGCCATCACCCTGGGCGAGATACTCCGCCCTGACGGCAGGCGGTTTGAGCTGCAGCTCAAGGGCGCGGGCAGAACGCCCTATTCGCGAACCGCGGATGGCCGTGCGGTGCTTCGTTCGTCAGTTCGCGAGTTCCTGTGCAGCGAAGCCATGCATTATCTCGGTGTGCCGACGACGCGCGCATTGAGTCTGGTTGCAACAGGTGAATCGGTGGTGCGCGACATGTTCTATGACGGCAATCCGCAGGCCGAGATGGGCGCCATTGTCTGCCGCGTCGCACCCTCGTTCATACGCTTCGGCAGCTTCGAAATACTGGCTGCGCAGGATGAGCCCGATCTACTCAAACGCCTGGCCGATTATGTGATACGCGAGCATTTTCCTGAACTGTCGATGCCATCTTCTTCTGCACATTCCATATCTTCCGCCGTTTCTGCACCCTCGACTTATGCCCGCTGGTTCGAGGAGATCTGCCGGCGCACCGGGTTGATGGTTGCTCACTGGATGCGGGTGGGCTTTGTGCATGGGGTGATGAATACCGACAATATGTCGATCCTGGGATTGACAATCGACTATGGCCCTTATGGCTGGCTGGAAGGTTTCGATTTTCGATGGACACCCAACACCACGGATGCCCAGGGACGGCGTTACTGCTTCGGTGACCAGGCGCAAATCGCGCAATGGAACCTTATCCGTCTCGCGAACGCGCTTGCGCCACTGATCGAGGATCACGCCGCACTGGAGCGGGGATTAGCGGTCTATGGCGAAACCTTCAACAACACATGGCGTGGAATGCTGGCCGATAAGCTCGGACTGGCTTCGCTGGACCATAGAGATGACGACACGCTCATCAGCGAGCTGTTCGATTTGCTGCAACAGGTCGAGACGGATATGACGTTGTTCTTTCGCGCCCTGATGGAAATTCCTGAACCGGGCAACGTGGATCATATGGACGATCGGGCACTGGCGGAGCTATTCCGGAGGGCGTTCTACGATGAACAGCGAGCATTCGAACCCGCGCAGCTTGGCCGTCTGGCCGGTTGGTTGCGTCGTTATATCGCGCGGTTGCGCCTGGATGGTGATTCTCCGGATCAGCGTTATCAACGGATGAGCCGCGCCAATCCCAAGTATGTGCTGCGCAATTACCTCGCTCAGCAGGCAATTGAAGCGCTGGAGCGGGGCGATGCTTCTGTCATTACACGGCTCATGGAAGTGCTGAAACATCCATACGACGAGCAGCCCGAGCATGACGTGCTTGCAGGTCGGCGTCCCGAGTGGGCACGACACAAGGCCGGCTGTTCGGCATTATCGTGCAGTTCGTAGCTTATGAGGAATAGGTGTACGCCGTCACCGCAGTATTAACTCGGTATCAAGTTGTTTATCTTTATAGATCGAGCCATGATTTACGGTGAGGCGTAATAAAAGATACTAGAGTTGCTGGAGAGAGATGGTTGCCTGTTGGCTATTTTGAACGCTATCGGCATTGATCCAGACGAACTGAGAACCATTGCCAAATATTGAAGCTGCAATCTGCTGCTGTGGTTGAGTAGGGGCGGGCAAAATAAATTTGTAGTTGACGGGGTTACCTGGATCAGCCTGATAAACATTGGCTGCTGCCGAAGGTCCGGGATTTACGCAATAGATGCTGACAGCTGATGACCCTGGCCCAAACTGTGCCGTATAAAACTGCGTGATATTGCTTTGCAGGTTCATTTGATACCAGGTAGAAGCAGGTACTGCATAATACCGTGTAAATGCGTTAAAGTTCTGGGGAACTCCATTTATTGGAAGACTTCTGTTATTGATGCCGGCAGTATTGATAGGAAACGCAAGGCTTCCAATAAATGCACTTATTTTAGAATTGGCGGGTTGGTCACTGGTTAAGCTGATGGTAACGGTATTTGTTACATTCCCGTTAACCAATACGATTGCGGCAAGTCCTTGGTTTCCTGTCGTGCCAGGAACAACGACTTTGACTGGAGCCGCCGCATTGGTAGTGACTATGGTTACCGTCGTATCATGGTCGGCACCCGCAGAGTTGTAAAGGAATATGCCATTCGCACCATTTTGAATGGTTGTACAAACATATTTATTGTTACTTGGATCTAAAGTGACTAGACGGCCATCGTCCCAATTCCCGGGTGTTGCAAAAAGTACACTCATCATATTTCTCCCTAAGTCAGGTGTAAAAATTTTCATTCTCGATTGAGAAAATCAAGGTCGGCTATCAAATCTCCTGATAGCTCAGCAGTACTCTAGTGCATAAAAAAATAAGTTGAGATTAAGAAAAGAAGGCGTTTTATATGCCTTCTTTTTATTTGACTGCTTGATAAAAATATCGTAGGCGGAAGCTTCTTCCGCGATTTTCGCATACGAAATTCCTGTACGAATGTCCGCCTTCCGGCTGCGCTAAGTCTCCGCATACTCTTCTCCGGAAAACTGAATCAATGCCATTGCCGATGGGATTCGGCCTGGCTTTGGTTTCTGGTACAGCAGAGTTTGCTCAAGCTGCAAGCAGATATACCAACATTCTTCGCTTGGCGCAGAGCCAACATCGTGAGCGAGAATGACTATGCATTTTTTTAACAAAATCAGCCCGGCGCCCATGATTCTGCTGGAGATGCTGAGAGCCGGAGTGACGAGGGTGCAGCTAGAGGTGCCGCCCCAGGTGCAGCCTCGGGAGGTGCGCCAGGAGACGCGGTTGGAACGCTGGTTGGCGGACCTGCGGTCGGCGCGGTGGTTGCCGCGGGGAATATGTGGGCTCGCCGGCAGGCACAGCAGGAGGTCTGCCGGAAGGAGGCGAAGGAACAACGAAAAGAGCCTTACATCCGAGGCCAACCGGGATGATGTAGCCGTGCGTATCGCGATTGCCAGTGAATGGATAATCGGGCTGTTAAGGCAGCATGCACAGCCGAGTCGAAAGGGTGAAAGGCACGTGGGCTGGGTAGACTTCGACGCGGTGATGCCCTGCGGCGGGTGGATTGATGGCTGGAAACTTCCAACCTGAATCCACCTCGCAGCGAGCGATCAACTGCCGGATTCAGGTTTAAGGGACCTTGATTAGAGGCTGGCAGCGAGCCCGTTTATCAACCGCGCTGGTCCGATCTGCCCGCCCCATAATGCCGGGTACCGTAGTATGTGTTGGTCTGGCTGATCCAGGATTCATCGACCATATCCGGCCAGTTGTCCTTATCGAACCCTGGTGCGGATTCAAGGCGTTCCTTCTCGATATCCAATATGAAACGCCTGTCCAGAGTTTCGAGTTTAAGCGTTAGCGCGCACCATGGTACAGCATGAAGTTTTTCGCCAAAGCCCAGGATACCGCCGGTGGCCAGCACCGCATAAGCAACGCTGGCATGCTCCATGTCAAGCATTACTTCCTTGATTGCGCCGAGGATTTCCCCCTTCGGCGTGTAAACATCCATTCCCAAAGGCCAGGTGGCACCCATGAATCTGGGGGCGGGGCTGTTACTTTCCGGCATTATTTTATCCAGGCCTTGAGTATTGTGTTCATAAGTCATGTTGAGCTCCTGCAATATATAGTTAAGGTCTTCCGATGACGTCATGCATTCCGCAAGCCGCTTCGTAAAGCTTATGGCTGACAAAGCGTGCCTGAGCCAGCCGACGAGGTCGGTTCGGTGGCTAACACAGCACGGTGTCTGGCGTGCCCGCTGCAATGCATGAATGGTGGCGGGATGCTTTTATATTTTCTGACAGTGGAATTCTTCGATTTCCCACTATTCTTGAACGCACTAGTGAAGAAACAGTGCAAGGGTTTATCACGGCGGCAGGTTATGGTTGACGGTAGCGATAGGTGCTGCCACGGGATTCGGACGGGAAGCCACAGCCGTTCCAGTCGCTGTCCTGACGCTAATAATATTACATTCCGATACCTGAAATCTGGCCGAAAACGGGTAGCTGACAAGCTCGATCACACATGGCCGGAATGTCGTATGGTTCTTTTAGTATTGCGTTTTTTTCTGTATTTATCGGCATTTATCCCGAAGAGTCTGGCACCTATAGGCCAAGCTGTGCTCGAGCATGACCTTGCCATCAGTTTTACGCCCATGTATCGTGCGTTGATATGGGTCCTGGTGAAGCAGGGGCATTACAGCCGCGGCGGGGGTGGGCCGGCAATCGTAATTGAATTAGCTGTTTAGCATTATGGCGGCGCAATCAGCACCATGCTGCGGAAGGGCCGTCTGGCTGCCGGCCAGACGTCGGATTCAGTTAAAACGGAGGCCAGAATGACAATCCAGGGAACCCAAAGCAACGAACCAGCAGCAGTGGATCGGCATCTGGAGGAACTGTGCATCAATACGATCCGGGTCCTGTCCATTGACGCTGTCCAGAAGGCCAATTCGGGACATCCGGGTTTACCCATGGGAGCGGCGGCGATGGCCTATGTTCTCTGGACGCGCTTCCTCAAATACAATCCTCATGATCCGCTGTGGCCGGATCGCGACCGCTTTGTCCTGTCCGCGGGGCACGGTTCAATGCTTCTATACAGCCTGCTGCATCTTACAGGCTATGATCTCCCGCTTGATGAGATCAAGCGTTTTCGCCAGTGGGGTAGCCAGACGCCAGGCCATCCCGAGCGGGGGCACACGCCGGGAGTCGAGGTGACGACCGGTCCGCTCGGGCAGGGTTTCGGCAATGGCATCGGCATGGCTATGGCCGAGGCATGGCTGGCGGCTCGATATAACCGCCCTGGTCATGATCTGGTCGATCACTACACTTATGCGCTCGTCTCGGATGGCGATCTAATGGAAGGGGTGGCTGCGGAAGCAGCGTCGCTTGCGGGACACCTTCGCCTGGGCAAGCTCATTTATCTTTATGATCAAAACCACATCTCGCTGGCTGGCGCAACGGATCTTACGTTCACTGAGGATGTCGGCAAGCGGTTTGAGGCATATGGGTGGCATACCCGCGCGGTGCCGGATGGCAACGACACGGAGGACGTGGCCGCCGCCCTGCGAGAGGCGCAGGCCGAGAAAAACCGTCCATCACTCCTGCTGGTGCGGACACATATAGGTTATGGCAGCCCCCATAAACAGGACTCCTTTCATGCCCATGGGTCACCCCTGGGTACGGAAGAAGTAGCTGCCACCAAAAAAGCATTAGGATGGCCAACGACCGACTCTTTCTTCCTTCCGCCCGAGGCCGTGGCGCACTTTCGGCAGGCTATCGGGCGTGGAGCAAAAGCGCAACAGGAATGGCAGGAGCGCTTCGACGCTTACCGGGCAGCCTTTCCCGTAGAAGCCGCCGAATGGGACCAGGTCATGGGCGGTCGGCTTTCTCCAGACTTTACGGCGCAATTGCCGCAATGGAAGCCCGGCGACAAACCCGTTTCGACACGGGTGGCTGCCGGGCAGGCCTTGAACGCGCTCGCCCAGCGCATTCCGAATATTATCGGCGGCTCGGCCGATTTGAACCCCTCGACCAACACGGCCCTGAAGGAGCAAGGCGATTTTCAGCCATCGGAGGAGACGCCGGTGCCGGCCGCTGCGGGTGCAGTCGGCGGCACGTGGAGCTATGCGGGTCGCAATATCGCCTTCGGCGTTCGCGAGCATGCGATGGGCGCAGCCGTCAATGGCATGGCCGCGCACGGAGGCATAATCCCCTTCAGTGCAACGTTCTTCGTATTCTCCGATTACATGAAGCCAGCGATACGCCTGGGAGCCATCATGGGCTTGCGGGTGATTTATGTCTTCACGCACGACAGCATTGCTGTGGGCGAGGATGGACCGACGCACGAGCCGATTGGCCACCTGGCCGGCCTGAGGGCGATTCCCGGCCTGACTGTTATTCGCCCGGCCGATGCGAACGAAGCCGCAGAGGCATGGATGGTTGCGGTAGAGAGAAGCTCGCCCACGCTATTGGCGCTATCGCGCCAGAACCTTTCCATTCTCGACCGCTCGCGTGCGCGCGATGCCGGGGTGGCGCGAGGGGGATATATCCTTTCGGAGGCTGTGGGTGGCGAGCCCCAGGTACTGCTGATCGGAACCGGTTCGGAAGTCGAGCTATGCGTCAAGGCACAAGCGCGATTGAAGGAGCTGGATATACGCGCTCGCGTGGTCAGCCTGCCGAGCTGGGAGTTGTTTGCGGAGCAGGGCAGCGACTACCGCCAGCAAGTGCTGCCTGCCGGTGTGCGAAAACGCATAACAGTGGAAGCGGGCGCAACACTGGGATGGGAACGGTTTGCCGGAGAAGAAGGCGCCATTATCGGAATCGACCATTTTGGGGCCTCGGCTCCGGCGGAAGAAGTCATGAAACATTTCGGCTTCACTGTTGAGCGCGTCACCGCCGCCGCTCTACGGCTTCTGGGTCGCCCGGAAGCAGCGGCGCAAGAAGAGGGGAACTCGCATGAACAGGGCGAGGCGTCTGTGGCGCCCACATCGTCGGCCGAAGGACATTCCTGAGGGAGTACTCTCTTTTGCTCCACGGCAGAGCTGTACTACTTTTAGTTCTTCCAGGGAAGCACTGAACAAATAGTGCTTCCGGATCCGGGTAGGTTGGCTGCTGTTTTTTAGCACGAACGGACCGACAATTCATTTCCCGGCCATATTTCATTGCCGAGTTACCGTGTTTTTCTGTTTCATCGTCTGCTCTGGTGCATAGCGGACGGATTTCGCCCCTCAGGCAGCCAGCAGTGCCTGCGCTTCGGTCAGCACTTCCTCCTCTCATACGGAGCTTTACAGCCACCAACGCTTCTTGAATGATTCAGGTCGCAGTGTTCACAAAATGATCACTTTCAGGTTGGAATATTCACAAAATGACCACTTTCAGGTCGAAATACTCACAAAATGACCACCGATACATAATATTTCCCTGACAAGTGGTGTGGTAATTTTATCTCATCCTTGGACGTTGGCTTCTTTCTTGAATCTGCGCTGATCAGTTTAAGAAAAGCCACGGCGAAATTGTCGTGTTTGGCTGCGGAATCGATCATTAGCACGTCATAATCGCCAGTCTATCGGAACCGGGGCAACGTGATAGCAAGCAGCAGCTAAACGCTCTCGGGTGTGAGAATGACTTGTTCATCTTGGAAGGGAGACCTGGAAGCTCATGGCCCTGCAACTCACCATCCATATGATTGACGTCGGGCAACGAGAAAGTGCGCTCGTTGTTGCGGCAAACGTGGCAACCGGGCGACACCGGACGATATTGATCGATGGCGGGCTACTCGGGTATGCGGAGACAGTCCACAACTTTATCGATCCCATCCTCAGAGGTTACGGTTACCCCCTCGATCACATTCTCGTCAGCCACTACGACAAGGACCACTCAGGGGGAGTCATAGGCCTCCTGAATGCGAACAACATGCGAGTCGTAAGCGAGGCCATCGCGAACGCGGTGGCAAATGCGGCCCAATGGGCCGCAACGGGCACTCGCTCCCAGCAAATCGCCTGCGGAGCTGTGGCCGCATCGGCAACGATCCTCGGCGCTTGCGGCCCGAACGTGAATCAAATCCTGACAATGTGCCAGGTTGTTTTTCCCCGGGCTGTCGGGAAGACAGACGACGAGGCCGGCGAGATTGGATTCAACTATGCCCTGGAGCATACCCACAGGCCTTGGAGCTTTCCGCCCCTTCAAGTCGGCGAAAATGGGAGACGCATCGCAAAAATATCCTCGGTCGCCGCGGCGATTGCCATCGCGTCGGGAAGCAATCCGGCTACTGCAGCCTTCGGCGCCATCTTCCTCCTGATCGCCAAAACACTTCCTAATCAGCTACGGTTCGATACCGGGGGCCAATACTGTAACGTTCATCTTATCGATATCGGGCAACCCATCTGGCCATCGCAATCTGCCGAGATATGCGCCGACGCGGCGAGCGGGCAACACATGACCAAGGCGAATCGGATGATGGCGCCGGGCGTAAGCCGGACCCGGACGATGCCGGCGCGAGGGGACGAGATGCGATGGAACAGCGAGGCCGGTCCGACTCCCGCTCCCCCCCATTCACCCGCGATATTCTGCCTGGCGATCAACTCCTGGGTTTGGCAAGGGATCGGCAATAACCCTGTTCAGACCGTTTGGAGGCGCAAGGCCGAAAGCTGCACGTCCAGAGTTTAGTTGTAATGATCGTTAGTGACAGTTCGTTTCTTTATGCGGTTTAGGCAACTGTATTGTTTTATAAAGGTTTGCTAAAGAATTGCCTCATCCTTACGTGCAATATTGTAGGTAAATGAATTTTTTACCGAAGATATAAGAGGATACATAGTATGAACCAGATAGTACTTATTGCGTTACGCAGACCTTACACCTTCGTGGTTCTTTCAATTCTGATCGTCATATTCGGAGTCAGGGCGATACGGCACTCGCCAACAGACGTCTTTCCCACTATCAAGATTCCCGTGATCTCTGTAGTCTGGGCTTACGCCGGCATGTTGCCGCTGGATGTGTCGGGTCGTATCACTTTTTACTTCGAACGCTTCTTGACCTCGACGGTGGAAGGTATCTCGGACATCGTCAGCCAGGCGTACTATGGCATCAGCATCACGAATATTTTTCTTCAGCCCCACACCAACCTCCCTGGCGCAGAAGCGGAAGTTACAGCCATAGCCCAGACGATTGTCAAGGCGTTGCCGCCGGATATTTCGCCGCCCATGATCATGCGGCTGGAAGCCTCTCAGGTAGCGGTAGCCAGCCTGCAGATTACCTCGGACGAGATGACGCCGGCAGACCTCTATAATCTTGCTTATAACCAACTCAGGCCCCTGATTGTCGTGATCCCGGGAGCGATTGTTCCGCATCCTTACGGTGGAAAGCCCAAGCAGCTTCTGGTATCCCTCGATCAAGACAAGATGCTGGCTCGCAATATATCGCCAACTGATATCCATGCGGCTTTCGATCGCCAGAATATCGTGCTGCCCGCGGGCGATATGAAGATCAAGCAGACCGACTGGATGGTCCAGACAAACGCGATGCCGCCGGAGATTCCGGAATTCAACGATATTCCGATTAAAAGGGAAGGAAATTCCTTCGTTTTTTTGCGCGACGTCGCCGATGTTCAGCTGGCAGGGCCGCCGCAAACAAACTCCGTAATCGTGGACGGTAAACAGGCCGTCATTATTGTCGTCATGAAAAGCGGCGAGGCGTCGACCCTGGACGTGGTCGACGGCATCAGGGCAACCCTTCCGCGTATCAAGGAGATCGTGCCGTCCCATGTGGACGTTAGAATCATCACTGATGCATCGGTCTTCGTGCGGGAATCCATCAACGAGGTGACGCATGAGATGGCGATCGCCGGCCTGCTTGTCGGTTTGATCGTCATGCTCATGCTCGGCTCGTGGCGTCCCATGATAGTCGTTACGACTTCAATTCCATTGTGTATTTTAACCTCCCTCATCTTCCTGCAAGTGCTGGGTGAGTCGATGAACGTCATGACACTGGGCGGATTGGCGCTGGCGGTAGGGATTCTTGTCGACGATGCGACAGTGATGATCGAGAACATCGATACCCACCTGGAAATGGGCAAGGAACTCGATGAGGCAATCATCGACGCGGCAAACCAGATCGTTATTCCGACGCTGCTCGCCACATTATGCATATGCATTGTCTGGCTGCCACTGTTCACGCTTTCCGGCGTATCGGGCTATCTGTTCAAGCCGATGGCGCTGGCGGTGATATTCGCCATGCTGGCGTCCTTCATCCTGTCGCGTACGCTCGTGCCGACCATGGCGAAATATCTTATCAAGCATCCTCACGCAGAAGGACACGGAGAAGGACATGCGGAAGAACATGCAGAAGGACACGGAAAGGAAGGCGACCACCCTGGCGAGGAAAAGCCAGGGGGGAAGGCTGCCGGTTTCAAGGAGAAGTTAAAATATCATATGGGGATTTTCTCCCGTTTTCAGCAGGCATTCGAGGCTCGCTTTCTTCAATTCTGCGCCTGGTATGGCGGGCTGCTCGAACAGACCATTGCAAATCGCCGCCGGTTCGTAACGATCATGCTGGCTTTCGCGCTCGTCTCCCTTGTTCTGTTCTACTTCAACGGCCGCGATTTTTTTCCGGAGGTCAGGTCGGGGACCATCCAGATGCACATGAGGGCGCCTCTCGGCACACGGATAGAAGCTGTAAACCGCATTACCACGCGCGTTGCGGAGGATATCTCGCGGATGCTTCCCGGGCAGGTTGAAGGCGTCATCAGCAATTGCGGCTTACCCGTCGGGCCGCATAATCTGGCCTTTATTCCGACGCCCACGATCGGAACGCAGGACTGCGATCTGACGATCACCCTGTTCGACGAGAAATCAGCCGTGTGGGATCTCCGGAAAATTATCCATAAAGGTCTGAAGGAGCGCTATCCGGGGACCGAATTCACCTTTCAGCCAGCCGATCTGATAGCGAAAATCTTGAATTTTGGTGCCCCTTCTCCGATTACTGTTCAGGTTAACGGGATGGATATCTACGCAAACTACGAATACGCGCGCAAATTGCAAGGCAAGCTACGTAAAATCCCCGGTTCCTCCGATGTGGTGATCCAGCAAACCATGCGCACGCCAACCCTGTTTGTTGAAGGCCAAAGGACATATGGACTCGGTGTTGACAGGAGCGAATCGGATATTGCCCTGAATATGCTGATAACGACTAACGGAACCCAGCAGATCGACCAGAAATACTGGCTGGATCTAACGACCGGCATGTCATACCAGATCAACATCTATCAGCCTCAACCTTGGGTCTCAAGCACCAATGAGTTGAACAAGATTCCTGTCAAACCGGAGGGGGAAGGCGGCCTGGATGAGAAGTATCAACTCCTGGGCAATCTGACGCAGAAAACGCCAGTAGGCACGCCCGGCCTGGTCACCCACAGGGGCATCATGCCGTTGATTGAAGTCTATGTGTCTGCCGAAGGGCGGGGGCTTGGCGACCTGCTGGATGACGTCAAGAAAATCGTCGAGGAGATGGACGAAGAAGTACCCCGCGGCTCCGATGTCCAAATCGCCGGCCAGGCCGCGAATATGGTTACCACCTATGGCGAACTGCTTATCGGTCTCGCAGCGGCTGTCGTGCTGATCTATCTCTTGCTTGTCGTCAATTTTCAATCATGGCTGGTTCCCTTCATCATCATTACAGCCCTGCCCGGCGCTTTGGCAGGCATTGCCTGGGCCCTGTTCCTGACCCAGACGAATATTTCCGTTCCGGCCCTGACAGGCGCCATCATGGCCATGGGGACGGCCACGGCAAATTCCATACTTGTCGTGGCCTATGCGCTGGAGCGCATCGAAGTGCATGGTGACGCCCTGCGAGCCGCCGTTGAGTCCGGCAAAGCCCGTATTCGTCCTGTTCTCATGACCGCGGCAGCCATGATCATGGGCATGCTTCCGATGGCTATGGGAGGATCCACCAATGCGCCACTGGGTCGTGCAGTGATTGGCGGTCTGATGTTCGCGACGATATATACCCTGTTCTTTGTCCCGGCTGTGTATGCCATCATGTATTACGCACGAAGCGTTCCTAAAGACCAGGAAAGCATTTCTCAACAGGTTGCACCTCAACTCGGGAATTCCTGATATGAAAAAATCAAGTCAAAAATTTATAGTGATTTTGGCAATCGTTCTTGGTGTTGTCTATTTGGGTTACCGAGTCATCGAATCCCGTAAACATATGGATTCTTTAACAGAAAAGGCGATGGAGAATGATGTTCGGACTGTGGCTATCATCAAGGCCGAGCACCTGCCTGCTCAGGAAACCATCAAGCTTCCAGGTACTATCCAGGCATGGTTTCAGGCGCCGATCTATGCTCAGGTATCCGGTTACGTCAAGATGTGGCATAAAGATTGGGGAGCGCTAGTCAAAAAAGGAGATGTACTTGCCGAAATCTACGCACCGGCGCTCGATGCCCAATACGCGCAAAGCAAGGCGGATCTGGCATCGGAAGTGGCCCTTAATGAGCTCGCCATACTTACCGCGGACCGGTGGATAGCCTTGCGCAAAAACCAGGCGGTATCCGAGCAATCGATTTCGGTAAAGGTGGCCGAGGCAAAAGCCCAACAGGCAAAGGTGAATGCCGCCATGCAAAACGTCCGTAACTTTGAAGCATTGATCAATTTTAAAACAATTGTTGCACCGTATGACGGCGTCGTCATTAACCGTGCCATTAATGTGGGAGACTTCATCAATAAGGAAGGCACTATCAGTTTACCGGAAGGTGAAGTCCGCAATCTTTTTACTGTCGCCGACATGAGCCGGATGCGTTTGTTTGTCAGTGTGCCTGAAGCCTACGGCGCCACTATGCACGATGGCCTGAAAGCCGATCTGACGGTGCCGCAATTTCCCGGCCGACATTTCACTGCCGAGTTTCTGACCACTGCTCGCGGCTTCAATGTTGGTACACGTACGGTGGTCACCCAATTTGTGATTGAAAATGAAGCGCGGGATCTGTGGCCGGGTTCCTATGCATCAGTCAATATCACCGTGGATGTTCCGAATAGACACCTCTCCATTCCATCCAGCGCACTGGTATTTGATGAGATGGGGACGCGAGTGGCCGTGGTGGATGACGACAACATTGTTCACTTCAAGCCGATCAAAATAACCAGAATCCTCGACGCTACTGTCGAATTAACCGAGGGCGTCTCAACAGAAGACCGGATTATAAACAATCCCAGCGCTGCCATACTTGAAGGTGACAAGGTAAGCATTGTAACGCCTGCACCGGGGTATGATCTGATCAATGAGGAGAAAAAACCGGCTGCGGAGTCATCGAAACCAGCCTCACATGCAGAAATGCCAGATCCGATGTTAAAACAAGCATTGAACGGATCACAAGCATCATGAACACTCATTTGACCATGATCGACTTGCGGCGTAAAAAAGGAACCCATATTTCAAATCTCTGTCGTCTCGGCGCAAGATTTGGCGGGTTTTTATTTCTGGCAGCCAGCCTGGCAGCTTGCAGCGGCCTTCCCTTTCCTGCATTCGATCTGACGCCCACTTATAAACCGCCTGAGTATGTCGTTCCGGATTCCTGGGAGGGAACGAGTGATTTCGTCAAGGCTAATCCGTCGGATGATGCAATCCGGCCCGACTGGTGGACACTATATGACGATCCAATTCTAAACAAGCTTGTGGAGCAGGGACTTGCAGCCAACCCGGACTTGCATGCAGCAGCTGAACGGTTCGTTCAAGCGCGCGATGCAATGATGAAGGCACGGGCTCGATATTTCCCTCAACTCGGCTTTGAGTACGGTGGCAGTAATAACAGGCAATCCGACCATACGCTCTTTCGTGCTCCTGGAGAACCTGACAGCGATACTCAACATATTATGAGTGGAATTGCATCCTGGGAGCCGGATTTCTGGTCGAAACTTCGGAATGTGGCGCAATCCAGAATCTATCGTGCTGAAGAACGTGCGGCTGATTATGGACTCGCACGCCTTATTCTGCAGGCGGAAATTGCATCGAATTATTTCGCACTGCGTGGACTGGATGCGCAAATTGCGATTTACACACGGTCGATTATTCTTTACAGGTATACGGTGGATGTTGTAGTGACTCAGTTTGAAGGCAAGATCGCCTCTAATCTCGACGTAGCACGGGCTCAGTCGTTGCTGTTCGCTACCGAGTCAGAATTGTCCCTGATGCAAAGCGACCGAAAGGTGGTGGAGCAGGCCATTGCAATTCTTCTTAATCTCGCTCCAGCCAGCTTTAAGATCGAGCCGGTAGATACCCTCCTTACCACGAATTTCAGCCTTCCGCAGACAATTCCATCTACTTTACTTGAACGTCGGCCCGATATTGCCGCGATGGAGCGCCGGATGGCGCAGGCCAACCGCGGCATTGGAATTGCACGTGCCGCTTTTTTTCCGGATGTGGCCTTCCGGGTCGGAGGAGGACTTGAGGATTCCGGATTCAATCTGCTCAGCCTGGCTAACGGTTTCTGGGCCTATGGTTCCTCTTTTGCCATTCCGATTTTTCAGGGCGGATATCGTCGGGCTCAATTGCAACAGTCATGGTCGGCCTACCGTGAGACAGAAAATGCATATCGTTCGACAGTGTTGAATGCTTTTCGTGAAGTTGAAAATAACCTGACCAAGACCTATTGGATGGCCAAGGCCGCCGAACGGCAGGATGCTACCGTCGGAGCCGCACGTATCACACAAGACCTTACCATGGATCTCTATAAGGGCGCTTTGGCCTCCAGCCTTGAACTCATTTATGCACAGATCGGCACGCTGACGGCAAGCGTCAAGTCTGTACAGATCAAGACTGGTGTACTGGTAGCATCGGTGGACCTCATTCGTTCGCTTGGAGGGGGCTGGAATCGCGACCAATTACCCGAAGACAAGGAAATTCAACCCTTTAGCGTACTTCAATATTGGGATCTTGATAAGCCATCGCCAGTCGGAGGAATTGACGTCAATGCGGATCCTGCCGATAGAAAAAGCAAAACCCATAATTTGACCAAGCCTCTGGTTCAACATGAAGATCATAGCGAAGGAAACAAAAACAATAAACTTCCGGCACCCCCGTTTCCAGAGCCCTTTTTTCCATAACTGCATCTTGCAAGCGCTACTGGGTTCGCCGGCAGGCACAGCAGGAGGTCTACCGGTCTACCTGAAGGTAGGTGGGGGACAACGAAAAGAGCCTTACATTCGAGGCCAGCCGGGATGGTGTTAGCCGTATCGCGATTGCCAGAGAAGTGGTCCCAGGAATTTGAACGAGTCCGCAAGTGGAGAATCTGCTACCTTGGTCCCTGCGGGGCCTGGATATGGAGCAGAAAATGGCAAAAAGGACGAGACGAACCCATTCATTCAGCGGCGTTCAAAGCCAGAGTGGCACTGGCGGCACTGGCTGGTGACAAGACGCTGGCCGAACCGGCGCAGCGGTTTGAAGGTCACCCCAACCAGATTAAACAGGTCACGGAAACAGAACTGATTAACAAAAAATCACCTTGAGCAACGCGCCGCACAAATCACGATCCCTCGCTCAGGGATTTTTGCAAGACGCCCATCATGTAACCGGTGCCAACATCCCGCGCCGTTGCAGTTAGAATAGATGCCCACTGCGGGAGTTTTCTCCCCGCGATTTTCCGGGGCGTTGCGCGCAATCTTTTTTTGTTCATTGGGGCATCTCCTGAGACCGGATTCCTTGACGGCGACCCAGTACGCTTGGACCGGTCCAGCTTTGTTGTCTGCGTTCCATCGAACCTGGAGATTGGCGATGGTGCCATGAGCATGGGCGCCAAGCAGGGTAGCTCCGCTGTCTAGTCGGAGGCGACGTTGCGCGCGTCCGTTCGCATTGAAAACATGATGCGTACCCGTAGGAATAAAAATCATGTCTCAGGGAAAATCCAGCGGATTACTTGACAAGGCTGTAGATGAAAGCCGGGATCACATTCTCGGGTCAAGCAGTGCCGACATTACTCTAGTCGAATACGGGAGTTATGCCTGTCCCCATTGCCGTGCGGCGAATGAAAAAATTGCACAGGTGCGGGACCAGCTTGGGGATCGTCTCCGTTATGTATTCCGCCATTACCCGCTGATCGGAAATCCGTTAGCCAGCGCGCCGCCGAGTTGGTCGAGCGTGCGCCTGACTCAAAGAGTTTCTGGGACGCCCACATCACTTTGATGACTCGGTCAGAAATTTTGACCGAAGGCGATCTGAAAGTGGTGGCTGAACAGCTCGGCATCGAAGATTTTGATGCGGATAGCAGGGCAGCAATCAAGGCAAGAGACCGTGTCACCATGGATGTAGAAAGCGCGGCGGCGAGCAACGCCATCGTGGTGCCCACTTTCTTCATCAACAGCCGGATGCCCTGCACGACAGGCTGGAGTCGCCAGCCGACAGACTGCTGCGCTATGCCGGTGCGCGATCAAGCTATGTGGTGCTACCGCTCTTCGCCCTCGCAAATGCTGGCGTAGATTTCTTGTCTGCAGTCGGTGCAGGCCAGCAATCACTGATGATTGCGATCATCGCCGGCCTTGTTATTGGCAAACCAGCGGGAATCTTTCTGGCATCATTTGCGGCCGTGAAAATTGGGATTGCTCGAAAACCTGACGATTATTCGTGGATGCAATTGATGGCTGCAAGTATCTTGGCGGGCATCGGTTTCACCATGTCGCTCTTCATTGCTGGCCGCGCATTTTCTGACCCGGCGGATTTTGCGGCGTCCAAGATTGCAATATTCTCGGGCTCGATCATCTCTGCCGTCCTGGGTCTTGTGATGCTGCTTTTGGTGACATCTCGCACGACACCTTCGTCACGTATCGCTGTGCAGGATGTGGCAGATAAGCATGCTTGAACACGGAGAAGCCAGCGTTCTCTTTGCAGCCTGACTTATGCGAATCGTGTCGATGTAGCTGCTTCTACCCGCTTAGAGCAAAACGTCGCCTCTGAGTGCATGACGGCCGTGCTCACGCATGGCTAATGCACGAGATACCTTGTGATGAGCGCGGCTGTCCGGATGCCCTGAGAATCCGCACGCCCCCCAAAGCTGTAAGCCAGCGAAGCACCAGTGGGGCTTCGATGACTCTCATGCTTCCCAATGTCGATAACCTCCACTTAGTTCGGTTACCAACAATTTGAGGCAACGTATCCTCCTGATGTACTCCTTCGGTTACTTTTTTATTGAGGCAATTCGGGAACAATCGGGCTAATTTGCTTTTTCTTTATCCTTATCTATAAATAAATATGCGGCATGGCATTGTCAGGTAGACGATCCATTGCCCAACTTTTACTGGAGATAATCATGAGCAGGCGGACGGCGTGGAGCGGGTGACCGGCCGGCTATGAGCGTCCGGGAATTTGTGTCGCTGTACACGGATGAGTTCGGCGGTCGTCGATCTTAAAGGTTCGCCACGCCGAACCCAGCGCTGCACCGGACCCCGCCGCGTAATTTGTTTTCCGCTGCTCGCCGGCTTGTCGTCATCGGGCAGGTGTTGCGCGGCCGGGCCGGTGAGCTTATTCGTTAATCCTGAACATACAGGTAAGGAGATTTCATGTCAGAAAGAATCAATCTTGGTAAATCCGCTCCAGCGCTTTACCAAGCGGTCATTGGCCTTGAGAAGCTGGCGGCTGAGGCCGTTGCTTCCGCAAGCATCCCGGATGGCTTTGCACATCTGTTGCGCCTTCGTGCATCCCAACTCAACCAGTGCGCATTCTGTATCAGGATGCATACTCAAGATGCCCTATCCAGTGGCGAGTCAAGCGATCGCATAAGTGTCTTGGCAGCCTGGCGGGAAACTGGGTATTTCACCGAAAAGGAACGCTCATCATTGGCACTGGTAGAAGCAATTACACTGATCTCTGACGGGCAAGTGCCAGATGCCATCTATGAGCAAGCAGCAGCCAATCTGTCAAAAGATGAAATATCGGCTGTCGAGTGGCTTTCGGTAGTCATCAATGCTTGGAATCGCATTGCCACTTCCAGCCGTTATCCTGTGAAGGCGTGAGCATGGCCAACAATTCATTCAAGCCAAACTCCGGCTCAAGCTTGGTCTGTGGCCCGTGTATTGGAAGCCTGGTGGCGACAGTATTCCCAGGCTTGACCGGAGAACTACAGACCGAATTGGAGTCATTTAGGCTCATGGGCGGTTAATGATGCTAACTCGCCCGGCCACGGTTTCCATGATGTTTATACACAGCTGGAGGTAGTCAAGGCATTTCGTGAAACTGGCCAATTTCCCGATGGCACAGTTTTAGTCAGGAAACCCGCAAGATCATCTCACGTACGTTGACCACTGGACCGGCGCTATGAGCAGGCGATACGGCTATATGGTTTGTGATGATCAAGGATACAAAAGGTCGTTTCAAAGGCAATGCCAACTGGGGGAAGGTTGGGGATGGACGTTGTTTGAAACCGGAAAATCAATATGTCCAAAGGTTATCTGGAAAGCTGTCTTCCCTGCCATATGCCGGCATAACAAACCGGCTGGGTATATATCGAAGGCTACCCCACCCTCAGACCCCAATAAACACGCTGGAGAACCATTTTATCCAGAAATAACGGCGAGCAACTGCAACAGCATCTATTATCAACATAAAGGGGCGAAAACCGGCGGCTATGGGACAGTATTATGAAGATCTTATCTTGCCGAGAGAGCCTGAGGCTCGGTGCGCGAGGATTACAGCTTCCGGTGACGCGGTGCGCAGGAAGGGCGATGAACTGTGCGTTCATCTGTCCATGCTTTTCCTAAGAATATGCCTTCTGATCCGCGATCAGATAGATGGGGCTGAGGGCATCATGCGTGGATTTATATCCACTAATTTTTATCAACGAAGGAGAACATCATGTTTACTAGATTTCTCTGCGGAGTTGCCTTCGCAGCACTCTCCGTAAGTGCAGCTTCAGCCGATAGCTTGCCCACTGATAAGTCCAAGGTAACGGTCGTCTTTGATCACGTTCTTCCAAATGCGCCCGGCAAGAGCATGAAAGGCGTGCTTGTCGAATACCAACCGGGTGACTCATCGCCAGCACATACCCATCCAAAGTCGGCTTTCATCTATGCAACAGTCCTGGAGGGCGAAATTCGTAGCAAAGTCAATGATGGTCCGGAAAAGGTTTATCGCGCCGGCGAGAACTTCGCCGAACTACCCGGCGATCATCATGGCGTCAGCGCAAATAACAGTAAGACTCAGCCCGCACGCCTGCTGGCCGTCTTTATCGTCGATACCAACGAGAAAAACCTCGTCAAGAACGACAAATAGTGAGACGAAAAATCGCACATTAGATTGCGATGAACTCAACGCCATTCGATCCTCGCGCAACACAAATGTGCGAATCTGGCGGCGCAGGCGTTTCTTTTCGGGAAACCATGGCTGGCGGCTTCACTTTAGGTGTAACCGAGCCACGTATTGGGGCACGGGCAACCACACTGTTGGCGATGCACGCAACCATTCACATTGAAGACATCAAGACCTTCACTGCCGACTCCCAGTACAGGGCTGGCCTTACTGGGCACATTGATTTCCCTCCGTTTGGTCCAGGGATTCCAGCCGAATCAGGCGTATTCAGCCTTTTTATGCCAAGCGGCGAACCGGCGTTGACATACATGGTATATGAACTGGGCTTTCAACATGACGGTAAGTCTTACTATCTGGCTGGTAAAAAACAAGTACGGCTGGGTGGATTCTGGAAGCTGTGGGGGGAGACGACCACATTGTATTGCACGCTGCACGAAGGTATCGATTCCACAGGGCCGGTGGTCGGTGCAGGAATTTTGCGCCTTGGTGTGATCGAATTGATAAAGATACTAACCACTGCCCATGCCACCAACGCGGCTACCAAGCGCGAGTCAGCAGAAGCTTTATGGCAATTCTTTAAATTCTTCGTGGTTAAGCTGATGCATATCTATGTTCTGCAGCGACCGGATTGAGGTTTCCACAGCTTCAATGACTATTGATAAAGAGCCTCCCTAAGAGCCGTATTGAGCTTTACGCGGGGTCAGCTCTCACGAAACGACAAAAATCGTACGTTAGCCAAGTGAGGAATTAATAAATACAGCAGCTTACAAATTAAATTTGATGCTAATCATTGAATTGAATGCGAGGTGGAGTGGTGCCTATTCGCCACCAAGGCCTCGGCAGAGTGTTCTACGGGATTAACAATGAATTTTGTCCAAAGCACTCACTGCAACCTTAACGGAACATATTAGCCCTGACTTGCGAGGTGACAAAATAAGGAGTTAAACATGAAGATCGTAGTAATTGGCGGAAGCGGACTCATCGGAGCAAAGCTCGTGAACAGGCTTCGTCAGCATGGCCATGAGGTAGTAGCGGCGTCGCCCGCCTCGGGTGTCAACACCATCACTGGCGAGGGACTGGCTGAAGCTCTTGCAGGCGCCCAGGTTGTCGTGGACGTTGCGAACTCGCCTTCGTTCGAGGACAAGGCTGTTTTGGAATTCTTCGAGACGTCCGGCCGTAACCTTCTAGCCGCAGAAGCGACTGCTGGCGTGGGACACCACGTTGCGCTGTCGGTCGTCGGCACCGATCGCCTTCTCGAGAGCGGTTATTTCCGCAGGAAGATGGCCCAGGAAAAGCTGATCAAGGCATCCAAGGTGCCCTACACGATCGTCCGCTCGACGCAGTTCTTTGAGTTCTTGGGTGGCATCGTCGCTCAAGCGGAAACGGATGGACAAACGGTTCGCCTGTCACCTGCTCTTATGCAGCCCATCGCCTCGGATGACGTGGCCGCCGCGATGGCCGACGCCACGTTGGGGGCGCCGGTCAACGGCATCGTCGAGATAGCCGGTCCCGAGCGGGTACCTCTTGCCGAAATTGTCCAGCGATACCTAACGGCAAAGCACGACGCACGCAAGGTAATCACAGACGTCCACTCACGTTACTCCGGTGCGGAATTGAACGATCAATCCCTTATCCCCGGCGACAACGCGAGTATCGGCCCGACGAGTTTTGAGGCATGGCTCCAGTCCAACCCCCAAAAGTAAGCCGGCCAAGCTGGGTGAACGCCCGGATAGAGCGATGCTCCAGACGGGCGGTGAACTGTGCGTTCGCCTGTCCATGCTTTTTCGAAGGATATGCCTTCTGATCCGCGATTAGATCGATGGGGACGTCGCCCGTTGCCATCGCGCCCATTCCGGCAGCTCTGTTTGCCACCAACGGGCTGATCGATTTTATTGTGGTTGGCGATACCAGTTTATTACTATTGAGCGCTCATTTGCGGTTGGCGCCCAGACGCCTGGCACACCGGTCACCGGCAAATGTCAATGCTGTGACTAAAACTCTGCTGCTTGACCTATCCGACCTGAAGCATGACGACGGCACTCCACTGGCGCTCGATAACATCGAAGGCATTACCTTCAGCCCGCAAATCAACGGTATGGAAACTCGGATTCTCGTATCGGACAATAATTTCAACAACGCGCAATTTACTCAGTTTCAGTTCGTTGCCTTGCAAATAACCCCGGTGCCTGAGTCCGAGATGAATGCCATGCTGCTTGCCGGGCTGGTGCAATTGCTTGTCGCGGGAAATCGACGGCTGCTTCATCGACCCCATAGAGAATATATTGAGTACTTCCGGGTTGAAGTAATATTACAAATTGCGATCCGCATGCTGAGCACCAGTCGTCAGAACAATTTTACCCATATGCGTGCCGGATTCCATCAATGCATGGGCCTTGGCCGCTTCTTCCAGCCTGATCCCGTCATCAAGACTATCAATCTGAATGAGATCAGGAGTACTATCGATTCATCCGGGATCATCAGATAGGGGTCGTTATCCACCCCATCCGAGAATATAAAAACCGGTAGTCTAACGAAACGTATCGCAAATATGACGCAATCCAACTGGCAGCGAACCAAGATTGTATGCACACTGGGTCCGGCGACGGACCGGCCCGGCGTGATCGAGCGGTTGATCGAGGCCGGAATGGATGTCGCGCGCATCAATACATCGCACGGGGATCATGCCGACCATGCACGGCGTATTCGACAGGTCCGGCAGGCGGCGCACGCGCTCGGCCAACCAGTGGCCCTGCTCATGGATTTGCCCGGTCCCAAATTCCGCCTGGCCGATCTTCCGGATGGCTTTTGTAAATTGGAGGAAGGAACGATAGTCAGGCTCGTGGTGGCGGGTGACGAGGTAAAGGGGGCCAGCGCAGACAATTACTGTCTGTTGCCGGTGCGAAGCCGTGAGTTGCTTCAGGCATTGCGAATCGGGGAGCCGGTATTCCTGGCGGACGGATCGGTCGAGCTCGGCGTGAAAAGCGTGACTGCAAACCCAAGCCGGGCCGATTGCCAGGTGCGCATCGGCGGCACTGTCCGCTCCGGGTCCGGCATTAATATACCGGAATCCGCCACAGACATGCTGATTCCAACCGATGAGGACCGAAGGCATCTCGCATTTGCCGTATCGCAAGAGGCTGAGTGGGTTGGCGTCTCATTCGTGCAATCGGCTGGCGATCTTGCGCGGGTGAGGTCTTGTCTCCCCCCTGGATCCGGGATCAAGCCGTTGCTGATGGCCAAGATAGAGAAGCGCCGCGCGTTGGACGATCTTGACGCGATCGTGGCAGCGTCCGACGGGGTGATGGTGGCGCGCGGCGATCTGGGTGTTGAAACCGATCTTGCCGAAATACCGATTGTGCAAAAGCGCATTATTTCGGTGGCTAATGCTCAAGGTCGACCTGTTATTACCGCTACGCAAATGCTCGAGTCGATGGTGGAGCATGAGCATCCGACGCGTGCCGAGGCGACTGACGTGGCCAATGCCGTGCTGGATGGGACGGATGCCGTCATGCTTTCAGCGGAGACAGCCGTCGGCGAGTTCCCGGTTGCGGCAGTGCGGTTTCTCCAGCGCGTGCTTACCGCAACAGAGGAGGCGTATGGCGGACGCATGGCGCGAGACCGGATGAATCCCGCGGAAACAGCCAGCCCGAACGAAACGGGAAATGCCCTGAGTTTTGCGGCGTGCCTGCTCGCCGCCCGTATTGGCGCCCGGGCCATCATTGCTCCTGTTCAATCCATGGAGACGGCGCTATCCGTTGCCCGCTTCCGTCCCCAGGCACCGCTTGTCATGGTCGCCGATTCCGTGCGGTTGTATAGAAGTCTCGCACTGGTCCGCGGTATTTCGCCGCTCGTTGTCAACGCGCCCGATAATGGAGCGGAGCCCCAGGCTCGCCTCGCACAAGCTCGAGAGTGGTTGTTTACGCATGGGTTGGCGCAAGAGGATGATCTGGCTGTGCTGTTGTCTGCCTCCGGCGCTGCCGGCGATAAAGCAGATACGTTGCAGACGGTCCGGTTGAATAGTTAACGGACCTTTTAATCAGATGCGCCTATAACTCCGGCAGGGTTCTGATATCGTCAGCATCTTTCGCAATTATTACGCGATTACGCCCGGCGCTCTTTGCCTCATACATTGCCACATCCGCACGCTCTAGCAATGATTCCTTGCGTTCGTCCGGCCTCAGCATTGCGACGCCAAGGCTGATGGTTACCGGGATGGTCAGCTCCTTTAGATGTAAAGGCGTGTCCATCACCCCTTTACGCACGCGCTCGGCAATGACCGTTGCCAGTTCCAGATCGGTATTTGCCATGAGAATGACGAATTCCTCCCCGCCAAACCTGCCTACCATGTCGAAATCGCGTACTGCCGCCTGAATTCGGCTTGCGACATGCCGGAGCACAAAATCACCAACGACGTGCCCATGCGTATCGTTGATTTTCTTGAATAAATCGAGATCGATCATGATCAGGCACATGTTGCCGGAAAGACCCTTTTGACTCTTATGCTGGTTCGCGTGCGCGGCGTTAACCTGATGCTCAAGGGATTCCATGAGGCCGGCATAATTCATCAAGCCGGTGAGTTGATCGATCGAGGCCTCCTGGTGTAATCGGGATGTTTCTTTGCGGAGGTTGTCCAGCGACTTTTGCAGTTCGGCAACTTCCGGCAAATGGTAGCCCTCGGCCGTGAGATATAAATCAAGGGATGAAAGCTTCAAAACACAGTCTACGAGAGGTCGGGCGGTTGAAGCAGCTTCCGCGAATCTAACCGATAGACGATCTATGAGCACCTGCTGGATAAGGCAGTGCTGTACCTGAAAAATGCCCAGAGGAATTTTCGCGCGTGCATAAGCAGCGGCGCTCGCAAGCCGGTCCCCAAAATACTCGGCGGTATCAAAGTCCTGACCGTAGTGCTGCAAGCGTTCGATCCAGGTTCTCTTGAAGGATTCAATACCGATATTTCGCTCGATCAGCGTAAAGCCCCGGCTACGCGCCAGCGGGGCAAGGCAGGAATCGATCAGCTCATCGGCTTTTCCAGCGATCACTTCAGCGCGCATGCGCTTGGCAAGCAAGCCATGCTCCGCACTGAATCCCAATATGGAAAGTACTTCCCTGATTCGTGTGCTGTCAAATCCGAATATCGCGCAATAAGGAGTCGTTGTCCGATTCATCATCCAGATATTTATATGAGATAAAACACCCGCGATTCCATAAGGACAGGCCGAGAAAGTTGCAGCATGAAGGATAACGGGTTAACCTCGACATTGCTATAGCCAGCACTCTCCTGTACCCATACGGACCATTTCTCATGAATCTCGGCCGCTACGTAATATTGCTATATGTCATTGCCTCCTCTGTACTCGCGGGATGCGCGTCGCCACGGTCGTTTTTAGGAAGTTCATTTCCGACTGTCACTTACAAGGATATCAAAAAAAGAGACGTACCGCTTCGGCTGAAGCTTGTTGTCGAGTTTCAGCGAAATGGCGTACGCTTTCCCATGGGAGAGGTTCCGCTGAGAGATTATTCAGGCCGGATACTCAGGGACACCGGCGTGATTTATCCTATTGATGAGCTCTCTCTGGGGCCGGAGCAGGAAGACGGCGAAATCAGGATCGTGCTGAACAATGTTGCCGATAGCGGCACTGTTGCGGTGGAGGCATCCCGCACAGGATTTCCGTTGTGGATGGTTGGAAAACTGATTACCGATGCTTATGAGCTGTCGATGTTTATCAGCGTAAATGGAAAGACGTTCAGCCGCACGGGCATCCAGCACGCCGTTCATACCGCTATCGGCAACATGAGCGTACCCGACAATGTTCAGGTTTTTCCGGCGGACAAGGCGTTCGGAAAGGTGCTTGAACAGATGATCCTGCGTGCGCTGGAGGATTTTCAGAGTCGCAGCGAGCTGGTTTGGCTGGGGCTGCCGCCTGTGGATTGGGGTAGCGCTGGAATCCCGATGTTCAGTTCCGCATTTGAAATGCCGGGGTTCGTGCTTCACCCCAACTTACCTTGCTGTCTTCACGCCGAACCGGTTCTTGCAATCGGCGATCTTGCCTACACCTTCAATGCAGGACGGAACGCTTTATTTTGATTTTGATTACAGTCCTGTCAGAAACCTGCGTTCCAGTGGTTCTAACGCGGGACCCTCGATCACTGCCCCGTCGGGCGCGAAGCGGCTGCCGTGACAAGGGCAATCCCAGCTTGTCTCGACGCTATTCCAGTGCACTTTGCATTTCATATGCGTGCATACCGGCGAGACCGCAATCAATGTTCCGTCAGGGGCTCTGTATGCCGCCAACGATTCGTCCTCGAACTCCACGATCGCGCCTTTGCCCGGCATGAGCTGCGATAATTGCATCGTCTCCCGGTTGATCACGTAGTCCTTGATGAGGGATTTCACCACGCTCGCCGTTTCTCCGGCTATGCCCCTGGCTCCCTTCAGCGGCGAGAAACGACTCGCCTTGACGAGTGGGGCAAAAACGTTGTCGCGCCCGGCAATCTGGTCAGCGATGAGTGATGCAGCCAGCGTTCCATAGGTTAAGCCATCGGTCTCGAAGCCGGTAGCGATGAAGCAGCCTGTCGCATCGCGGCCGATATACGGCAAGCCATCCGCTGTGCTGTAATTCTGCGCGGACCACCTGAACGCCACTTCACGTACATTAAAATGGGCGTGTGCGGAGGATTCGAGCCGGTCCAGGCTGATTTTCGCGTTTTGCTGACCCGTTTTGTGCTCCTCTCCGACGCAGACGAGGAATGTGGCGTCGTCGACATCCACGTTGCGAATCGACAACCGTTCGATGCCGGTGCCCCAGAAGATCCCGGAGGGAAAGGAATTTCTGGCAATGCGTGCGGCGAGCCCATATTCGCGGTTGGCGATCATCTCTGCCTGCACCAGGTGCACGCCCTTCGGCGAGTGAGTGGCAAACACGATTTCCCGGGCCGTTACCTTACCTTTGTCTGTACGCACGGCGCGCTTGTCTTTATCCACTTCGATAACCGTCGAGTTTTCGAAGATACGGCAACCCTGGTTTTCGGCTTGGCGGGCAAGCCCACGAACATAAGCCTGCGGGTGAAATTGCGCCTGGTTATCCAGCGCCAGTACGGGCCCTGAGGGCGGGGCAAGGGGAACGGGCAGCGCTTTTTCGAGATGAACGGATAGTCCTGCCTTGAGCGATCCCTGGTATTCTTTCTCCAACGAGTCCTGCGCGTTCTCGGAGGTGGCATAACGGTAGAGGCGACAACGGCGGAAAGCACAGGGGATATCGAATTTACGCACCCGCTGGTCGATCTGTTCCACCGCTGCGCGACGGGCGGTAGCAACCGCGCGGGCCGTATCGCTGTCCCATCGGTCAATGATATGATGTATTCCCTTGCTGACGGTTTCGTACAGGTTGCCCGTCGAGTTACCCGTGCTGCCGAAGCCAACGGTGTGGGCTTCCAGCAGCACGGCCGAGGTGCCTTGCTCGGCCAGATTCAAGGCAAGTGTAACACCGGTGATACCGCCCCCGATGATGACCACATCGGCCGTAATCTCTTCCTGAAGTGTTGGAAAGCCTGCTTGAGGTACCGTCGCGCGCCAGACAGAAATCGTATTCATGATATTTTCCTTCTTGTTCAGAATAAGCGATGATGCCTATCGTTGAACATAAACCGGAATTGTTCAATTGTTCTGTACGCTATGGCACATAAAGCTCAGGCTTGGCAGCGCGCGAGCGGTGCAGGCGGGGGCAATTTTAATACTGTGGTTGTGTGATAAATACTGATAATTGGTGATAGTTGCGGGTGAATTGGTGATAGTTGCGGGTGCTGGTAGCAGCCAACAATACGGTCTATGCAAATTGCAAGGTAGGTCGGGCTTCGCCCGACGATCGTAAAATGATGTCGGGCGGAGCCCGACCTACGAAAAAAGGAGCGCTATTGTGAGACCACAACTAATCATTTCTGCCATTTTTTTAACGCTCGCGGTTACCGCTGCCCAAGCTGAGCCTCCACATTTGAAGGACCGTCAAACCGGCAAGTATCTGGGTAATCTCAGCGCCAACCCATACGATCCCAACTCGACAAGCAACCCGTATGGCCGTTACGGGAGCGAGTACAGCGAAGATTCCATCAATAACCCGTATGGGCGATATGGCAGTCCCTACAGCAGTGACAGCCCGAATAACCCGTACGCGACAAATCCGCCAGCGATATATGACACGGGTGGTAGTGGCCAGTGAGACCCGGGTAAATTTAAATTATGGGCAGAATCATCTCTGCCGCTGTATGAACCATCATTTGCCACGACGCTGCTGCCGGGGACCCGGCAGCGGTAGTGTCTCAAACGTCGATATCGAATAATCCAGAAAAAGCTCGATTTTACGCTTGAGGTCGCTGGACATCGTGATGCGCCTGGAGCGCAGGTCATCGGGATTCACGTGCTCGATGAGCAAGCCGTGATCGATGGCAATCTGAATATATTTTATCGCCGTTCGCTGGCTGACGTTCGGCATGAGCTGATACAACTCTGATTTGTGGAACGTAGTGTCATTAGCGTCGTTGAACCTTAACCACATCCGCGTGAAGAGATCGTAGTAGTTCAGGTCGTGGAAAAGCGTGTCTCCCAGAACATCCATCCAATACTGATCCGTATCATTCTGCAGATGTATGAATTGGCGGCGCCTGGCGTTTACCTGTTTTTTCGGGTTGCTCATTTCTCCTCAGTTTTTTGCTTTGCGGCATCAACCATTATCGTGGCGACAATTATAATTCTTATTTGTATGCAATTTTACATGTATAATTGTTATCTATAAGGCCTGACGATTTGCCACGGTGTGATATGGCAGTGGGGACTCCCACACCAGATCATAAAAGACCTGTCTAATTGGAGGTTGGCGTCCTCAAGGGGATTCGAACCCCTGTACTCACCGTGAAAGGGTGATATCCCAGGTCACTGGACGATGGGAACGAGATATGTTGAAAATGGAAAGCTGCATATTGTCGCTAAGGAAATGCCAAACCATGTTCAACAGAATTGAAAAGACTTACTTTCGCCTTACAGGCAGCTTGCGCCCAAACCTCTTGGCCTTGCTTTACTGCCAGTTTTCCTATTTTGGCGGGGCTACCCTTATTCTGTCCCTGAATCCGATTCCGATGGTGCTGGGTACGCTCGCCATGGCGCACGGGATGACGATAGCGGCTTATCTTATTCATGATCTAGGCCACAACGCGCTGTTCAAGTCGCCGCACCACAATGCCTTGATGGCTCGCGGGCTAAACTGGCTCACTGGCGGTTGCTATGCAACGTATGACAATGTGCGTATGACGCACATGAGGCACCATGTGGATAACGCGGATATTATTTTAATCGACTACAGGGGTTACCTTGCGCGCCATCCGGTTCTGCGCCGTACTGTAGAGGTGCTGGAATGGTTGTATGTGCCGGTCATCGAGTTCCTTATGCATGGAATGCTCATCCTCGCGCCGTTTATCTTCAAGGAAAAGAAAGACCAACGGGCCCGGGTAATCGGGATAACCGTTATCCGTTTCAGCCTGCTTCTGATGGTATTCCTGCATTCGCCACTGGCTTATGCGTGCTATTTGCTGGCTTACGCTATATTCCTGACGATTTTGCGCTTCATGGATGCGCTTCAACACAATTATGATCTTGTTCCGGCGCTCGGCAGCGATGCCGACCTGATGAAGCATAGAGGCGACCGGGGCTATGAGGAATCTCATACGTTCAGCAACCTGATCTCGACTCGCCACCCGTGGCTGAACCTTCTTACCCTAAACTTCGGCTATCACAACGTACACCACAGAAGACCTACCGCGCCGTGGCACGAACTGCCGAAGCTGCATGACGCGTTATATGGAAATGATACGCGAGTTGTCATTCCGTTCGGGAAGCAGTTATCGAGCTTCCATAAGAGCAGAATAGGACGGGTTATCGGCGATGACAGTGAAACGCAAGGGAACCGGTTTGCGCAGCGGCTTCGGGATGGCACGGCGGTGGGCGCGGGCGGGGTTTCTTTTCTGACACCGTTTTAGGAGCGTCAGAATTTCACTGAGCCGACTCGTTGGGTATGGTTCAGCGTCAGGTAAATTAATCCCGCTTGCGCAGGTACCATTGAAGAAAATCGGATATACGATTCTCGTATTCTTTACCGGCATAGGCGTGCATATTGAAGTGTCCTCCGCCGGGGACGATCCAGATTTCTTTCGGCTGCCGGGCGGCATCAAACAGGCGTTCGGCTTCCGCCATTGTCGTATGCTGATCATCGGTGCCGGAAATCAGCAGTAGTGGTGCGTTGAGATCGCCTATCCGGCTGATGGGGTTCAACTCATCGGGAGAGGCGTTCAGACGAAACGATAGCTGTGACAGCAGGAGTGGAGAAAAAACCGGGCCGATCTGCCCGAGATGGAGCCTCAAGCGGTTTTCGACGGCTTCCTTGATGGTGGGATGGAGCGATTCGAGCACCACCGCGTCAAGCCGCAACGGATTTTTCGCGAGCACGATTGCGGCTGCCCCTAGCGAGACCCCGATGGCTGCGATCCGTTCGCCGGGGAAAGTATTACGCAGATAGGCTACTGCGGCTTCCACGTCTTCCGACTCGCGCAAGCCGAAGGTGATCCGGTCTCCCGGCGTTTCGCCATGTGCCTGGAGATCGATGAGGAGAACGCTGTACCCTTGCTCATTCAGGAACCTGGCACGACTCAGCATTTCGACGCGATTGCTCCGGATCGAATGCACGAGCAACACTGCGCCGTCACCTTGGGTTCCCCGCACCAGCCAACCGTGCACACCGGAATTCTTCTCTTCCCTTGAATGAGTACTGACGGGTATTTGTACCGGCTCGACCGGAAAATCGGTTGATAGCGTGTTGACGGCAGTAGGCGTCGCGCCTGATAAAAGTTCACCGACACCGAAGGCGATAATCAATATTGCCGCGATGCAGGAAAATAGGGCAAGCACGCCGAGCAGAATCAAGCGGCGCATAGTCGGCTGCTCATGGTCGATTCATGGTGGGAATGGCTGATATAAACCCCAGTTATTTTCCCATGCGGGTTTTGCGTGAGGCCAAGCAATGTCGTGGCGGGTGAGTTCTCAGGCGGAGGGGGGCGATTCAAAATAAGACTGGCTGGTCATGTCCCTTGCACGCTTGGCTTTTGCATCCATCCGGTCAGATTTTCAATGGCAGCAACCAGTTCATGCGACTCGACGGGTTTCGAGAGATGCATCTGATAACCGGCAATTATCGCTCTCGTCCGATCTTCAGAGTGGGCAAATGCGCTCAGGGCAATAGCAGGCGTTTTCCCACCGTCGGTTGCGGGAAGATTTCTTACTTCGCGAATGAATTGGTATCCATCTTTTTCCGGCATGCCGATATCGCTTACTATCACATCGGGCCGCTGATTTTTCAGGATTTCCAGACCCGCTGCGGCGGTGGCGGCGGTAATCACGTCGGCTTGAAATAGCGTAAGCACCTCCTTGATAAGTTCGCGTGCATCCTGTTCATCATCAATGACCAGTACTTTTACGCCGGGAAGCGTGATATGCCCATTCTCAAAGGCAATTTGCGTGGACGCTGCGGAATGCGGGTCTTTTCTTTCGCTGATGGGAGCGAGCGGCAGGCTGATGATAAACGCCGACCCTTTATCCTCGCCATCGCTTTCTGCCCGAACCGTTCCTCCGTGAAGTCCCACGAGTTGCTTCACGATGGCAAGTCCCAGGCCGAGGCCGCCGTGATTTCGCGTAAGTGTGGAGTCAGCCTGGCGGAAACGGTCAAAAACGTATGCGAGGAACTCGGGTTTGATGCCCATCCCCGAATCCCTGACGATAACATGGAGATGAGAAGCGACGCGCTCGACTATAACCTCCACGGTACCGCCCTTGGGCGTAAATTTAACCGCATTGGAAAGGAGGTTCCAGATGACCTGCTGAAGCCGGTTATTGTCACCCGAAACCCATCCTGCGGTCGGGTCGATGATTTTTCGAATGCAAATCCCTTTGGCCTCGGCTGCCGGGGCAATGGATTCAACGGCTGCCTCGGCGATGCAGGCAAAATCCAGTCGCTGCACGTCAAGCCTTACCTTTCCCGAGATGATACTGCTCATTTCGAGCAGGTCTTCGATAAGTTTGTTCTGCGCACGCGCATTCCGCTCGATGGTTTCCAAGCCTCGCTGGATGTCTTCCTTGCCCATTGTTCCCTGCAATATGAGCTGTGACCATCCGAGGATCGCGTTAAGTGGCGTCCGGAGTTCGTGAGACAAGGTTGCGAGAAATTCATCCTTCAACTGGTTGGCGCGCTCGGCTTCGTTTCTCGCGATTCTTTCGTTCTCGAGAAGTTGCTTTTTTTCCTCGTCCGCCCGCTTGATAGGGTCGATATCGGTATTTGAACCGACCCACATCAATATATTTCCTCTGGCGTCGCGTCTGGCCTGAGTCTGGATCAAATGCCAGCGGTAATCACCGTCGGCCCGCCGGAAACGGCATTCCATCCGGAAAGGCTCACCGGTGTTCAGAGAGTGTTGCCAGCGCCCGATGCTCTCATCCATATCTTCGGGATGGATAAGTTTTGTCCATTCCCAGCCTGCCATTTGCTCAGGGGCAAGACCTGTGTAATCTTTCCATTGCTGATTGAAATAATCCAGGGTTCCGTCGGCCCGGGCGGTGAATATTTTTTGCGGCATTGCCTCAGCCATGAAACGCAAGCGCTCGGTGCTTTCGCGCAGGGCTTCCTCAGCGTGCTTGCGTGCCGTGATGTCTCTAAAGCTCCAGATGCGGCCGACGCTCCGCTCTTCGATATGCTGTATCCTTGAAAAGCGCTCGAACACTCTGCCATCAGCCAGTTCCAGCAAATCATAACTGTCTGTCGGCCAGGTTGCGTAGATTTCCTCCAGCTTATCCAGGAATTGCCGTGGATCCGCCAAATGCTTGCAGCAGAATTTCAGAAGATGCCGGTGTTGCCCCGTATCGATAATGGCGGGGTGGATTTGCCACATCTCCAGATACCGTTCGTTGAAGCGAAGTACATTATCATGCTCGTCGGTAACCAGGATGCCATCGGCTGTCGATTCTATGGTGGCACGCAGGATAGACAGGGAGTGGTCAAGTTGCCTGGTTTTCTCTTCCAACGCTTCCTTGACTTGCTTGAGCTCGTGCTCGACAAGCTCGCTCGCCTGAAGAATGGTATTGGAAGTTTGCAAGATGTGAGTGCGTGGCCGCCTTTCATCATTATCTTCCGTCATTGCGTCATTCCTTTTTAAAATCCTGGCCAGCTATAAACAAAAAGGCAGCAGTAAAACAGTAGGCGCCAAGCCTGTAATTTTCTTTGACAATGGTATACGCGGTAGGTTTTATTTTCACGGGCATTGTCCACCCTGTTTAATCCCTGAGTTCAATCAAGAGGATCTCTTGAGTCCATTCAACGCCAAAAGACTGAACAATACCGTTTTTTCGGATCAGTTCGTTACATAATGGCATTAGTATATATGGGACCGGTTCTTTTCTTAATCGGTATCAACGATATCGCGTCCTGTTCCGAGAAAATTATCACGGTCATGGCATAATTTCTTTTTTCTTGAGCATAATGCCGCAAGTTCGAGGGTGTGCGAGCAAGCGAAGCACAAGATCATGCTAGTCTGCACGGTAACGAGCTGTGGAAAAAATAGTTTGGCTACATTCTTCTCGAGTGTGTCTGGTGATCGAACGAGGTATCGAATATCAAAGTGCTGAAGTTGAACCGGAGGAGCGGGTACACATGATTCAGGCAGAAATGCCGGACTGGTAGCGCGGCAGCGAAATGGGCGAGCTAATCTTTGGGCATGATTGGGTTGAATTGAAGTTGAGCCAATCTCGACATGGTCCAGGAGTCTTCAGTTTGCGGTTAACTTCATGCTTTTGCTGCCTTCCGCCGCCTTATTATTATTGAGGGCATGAAGCTCATGCAGAGCTATAATGACGGTGATCATCCTTGATGCGTGCTAAACATCCTCCAGATCCGGAGGGGCAGGACAGGCGCCGTGTTTGTGACGGTTAGCGAGAAAACCGAAGTAATCAAGATGCGCGCGTGGGGTCGGAACGTCACCGCCTCAAAGAGCGTTACAAGCAAAACGAATACAGCCTGCTGGAAGAAGCATTCCGTAATGCCCCGATCCCGGGTCATGGGTCATGAATCATGGAATCGACGTCACCGAGCATGTGAAAATGCGCCAAAAAACCGAAAAGACGATACGCGAAGCACAAGAGCGTTTCCGAACTGCATTTGAGATCGACACGGTCGGTGTTATTTTCTTCAATAGGGAAAACCGGATTACGGAAGCGAACGGTGCTTTTCTGAAGATGAGTGGCTTCAGCGGCGAAGATGCGAGCGCGGGTCTATTGCAATGCGACGACCTTACGCCGGCAGAATGGAAAACAGTCTCTTCGAAGGCTACGGAGGAACTCAAGGCAACGGGTCGCATTTCTCCTTATGAAAAGGAATTATTTCGCAAGGACGGCTCGCGCTGGTGGGCACTGATTGCAGCAAAAGAACTCAACGATAACGAGGGCGTTGGGTATCTTATTGACATAACCGAACGCAAGCAGACCGAGCAGAGCCTGCGCGAGAGTGAGGCAAGATTCCGCGCTATCGCGGAAGCATCCCCGGCACTGACCTGGCAAGTGGACGCGAAGGGGAATGCGGTTTATCTCAACCAGCGATTTCTGGACATGCTCGGCATTGCCCTGGAAGATCTGATGCCCACCGGATGGCGTTCGGCCATTCATCCGGACGATGCACCGGCGTACGTGGCAGCGTTCGAGCAGGCGTTGCACGACCGCGCACGTTTTCAGCATCGGGTCAGGATCAAGACCGCCGAAGGGGAATGGCGGTGGCTGAAGTCTTATGCGCTGCCGTGGTTTACCACCGCCGGCGAGTATGCGGGCCACATCGGCATATCAATAGATATTACCGAGGCAGTCAATGCGGAAACAGCCCTGCTGTATGCCGACCGCTGCAAGGATGAGTTTCTGGCCACGCTTGCGCATGAGCTGCGCAATCCGCTTGCACCGATTGCTAACGCACTGGAGATCATCGCGCGTCCTGGCGGCGCGGCGGATGTTCCGCGCCTGTTGCCGATGATCAACCGGCAAGTCAACCATATGGTCAGGCTGGTGGACGATCTGCTGGAGATATCGCGCATCACCAGTGGGAAGGTGGAGCTGCGGCAAGCTCCCACGGATCTGGCTGTTGTGCTGTGCAATGCTGTCGAGGCAGGCAGGGCGCAGATCAGCGAGAAGGAGCATAAATTGGATGTATCCATACCTGAGGTGCCTTTAATCGTTTATGCCGACCCCGTACGCCTTGAGCAGGTATTCACGAATCTGCTCAACAATGCAGCACGATATACCAGAAAGGGCGGACGGATCTGGCTGACTGTCCGTCAGGAAGGCGATAGCGCCATCATATCCGTGCGGGACAACGGTATTGGAATCTTGCCGGGGATGCTACCCCGTTTGTTCGACATGTTCGCTCAGGAACGGCGAAATGGTGACGGGGCGCAGGGCGGGCTCGGTATTGGGCTCAACCTGGTCTATCGTCTCGTTAAAATGCACGGCGGTACGGTCGAAGCCACAAGCGAGGGGGAGGATAAAGGCAGCGAATTTATTGTACGTTTGCCGTTATCGGAAATGACCATGCACGGAAAAACGCCTGAACCGCCGAAAACGGACGCCACGGCGCGCAAGTTGCGCGTATTGGTGGTAGACGATAATCATGATGCGGCCGAAGTGCTTGTCATGTTGCTTGAATCAATGGGCCTCGATGTCAAGGGTGCTAATAGCGGCCCGGCAGCACTTGCGATTATTCCCGATTACCAGCCCAATGTAATCCTCATGGATATCGGCATGCCCGGCATGGATGGTAACGAAGTGGCGCGCTGCATTCGCCAGCAACCGCAGTTCGACGATATCAAGCTGATAGCATTGACTGGCTGGGGCCAAGAGAAAGACCGCCGGCTCTCGCATGAGAGCGGCTTTGATTATCACCTCACCAAACCCGTGAATTTCAAGGTGCTCAAGGATCTGATCACCGCCATTTAGCAGTCTGTCGGACTTAAAGGATCGGCTCAGCGGCGGGGTTTGGTTTGAACGAGATCTCAGAGCTGCCGCGGTTGGACGATGACACCCGCTGTGAGGATGGCCCGAAACGCGTCAACGTTTTGCTGCAGAATATGCGGCCAAATGACGTGGAGCGGAGATCCATGCCGATTGACCAGATCCAGGAGTGTATGCGGTATCGAATAGACCATATCCGCTATGCTTTGATTGAGAACGGGCGGCAGTGCGATTGGGATCGAGGCACGTATGTGCCCGGCTTCGTTCTCCACCAATAGGAAATTGTCTTGCATGGCGTGCTCCCGCCTCAACTCAGAAGTCGACCGTGGCCGATACCAGTACGGTGCGCGGCGTGCCTAGCGATAAAGTGCTGAAAGAGGCCACGCCTGCCCAGTAGTTGCTATCGAATGCATTGAGGACACTAGCCCGTACGGTAGCGGATTTTCCGGCCACCTTGGTGCCGTAGCGCGCGCCAAAGTCAAACGTGGTCCAGGAAGGCACGCTTTGCGTATTCGCCTGGTTGATATATCGTTTGCCGGTGTGAATAAGGTTCCCGGTCAAGGTGAATCCAGGCAGCCACGGCATATCCCATTCAGCGCCCAGGTTGGCCTGCAATGACGGCACACCGACCGGCTTATTGCCCAGCGTGGTCGCGCTGCTGGTTTTCGTCAATTCGGCATCGAACAGCGTCACGCCGCCCAGCAGCCGAACGCCCGATGCGGGTTCACCGAACAGGGCGAGTTCCAGGCCCCGATTGCGCTGCTCGCTATCAACCGCAAAGACATTGCCGGTGAGCTGGCCGCTGGGCTTCTTGATCTGAAAGACACTCAACGTAGTGATCAGGCGACCATGATCGATCTTGATGCCGACCTCGATTTGCTCGGATTTATAGGGCGCGAAGATCTGGCCGGCATTGACTGCGATCTGCGGTGCAATATCCCCTTTGCTCAGCCCTTCGATACGGTTAGCGAAAACCGAGATGTTTTTCCAGGGTCTGACGAGCAGAGCCACCAGCGGTGTGATGGCGCTTTTGGCATAGGAAGACGTGACGGCGCCGGTTGAACCGAAGTTGTCGGAATTGACTTGCTGTATGCGCCCACCAAGCAAAAGCAGCACACGCTCGTCGGCTATAGACAAGGTATCGGTTAATGTGCCTCCGTAGAATTCGGTCTCCGAGACTTTCGCCAAGCCGGGTTTAGCCAAGTCTTGACCCGGGCGATCAATGGGCGAATACATGTTCGACAACACATCCGTACCGGCGCTGGAGCCTCGCTTTAGACGATCACGATAACCGCTGCCCTGAAGCGTCACGGTGTGGCGAACGGGGCCAGTATTGAAGCGAGCGCGCAGCCCGGCGTCGGTGCTGGAGCGTTCGACGCCGAACCTGAAGTACATCGGCTTTGATATGGTGTCGCCGGCGACATTCAGGATCGTCGGCGTCTGATCGGACAGCCGATCCGCCCATGAGTGGGCGCCGCCGACACTGGCGAACAGTGTCAGCGCGTTGGAGAAGTCATATTCGGCTTTGAGCAGGACCGAGTTGTCTTGGATCTTCGACCAGCCCCAGGGCTGGGTGACGTTACGCCGGCCATTGGGCGCGGACGGTACGTCAAGGCCCGCGGTAACCAGGAACGGGCGCGATGGCGCCTTGAACCGCTCATACTGGCCGATGGCGTCAAGCGTCGCCCGGAACCGTTCGCCCTGATAGTCGAGCGCCACGGCGCCGACATCCGCCTGTCGGAACTGATTGTCCAGCGGCGTATTGCCCTGGTGATGGCTGCCATTGAGCCGGATGCCGAACTGGCGATCCGCGCCAAACCGCCTGCTGACATCGAGATGTCCGCCCCCCTGCGCGTTCGACATGTAGTTGCCCGTGAGCCGGGTCAAGTCGGTCGGAGACGCGCGCTTTGGAACGATGTTGATAACACCGCCGACGCCACTGTTCGGGGACATGCCATACAGCAGGGCGGCAGGCCCCTTGATCACCTCGACGCGCTCGGCGTAATCGGTGAATACCCGGTAATTTGGGGCCACACCGTACTGCCCGTCGAAGGCGAGTTCTCCCACGTTGCCTTCGCCGATCGGAAAGCCACGAATATAGAAAGAATCGACGACGCCACCCCTCTGGCCGGTGGAGCGGACTGAAGGATCTTTGAACAAGAGGTCGGCCGCCGTGATTGCCTGCTGGTTCTGGATCATCTGCGACGTATAGCTGCTGATGCTGAAAGGAGCCTTCATGAGGTCCGTATTGCCGAGCAACCCGAGCCGTCCGCCGCGCGCCACTTGTCCGCCGGCATAGGGCTGCGGAAGCGCATCAGATCGTTCTGCGCTGACTTTCATCTCAGGGAGTGTCGCCACGTCTCCGGTGGCCTCTTGCTTTGCCTGTGGCGCAGTTTGCGCATGAACGTGATCGATGAATCCCACGGTCAACAGGCCGGCGAAAGCCATGCGCATGGCCAGGGCCAGCGGCTTGAAGCGTATTTGCGCAAGGGCGCACGAAGGATGGGAGGCGGAAGCAATCTTGCGCAGCACAATGTTTTCCTTTTTCTTGGTTTTCTCGGAAAAGTACTGGCTGGCAATGGCTGAATGGCTGGCTGGTACCGTTAATTATTTTTATAGTAAATTAGAATCGTTCTCATGTAAAGCTGGAATTCTCTTTTCGGTAGAGCCGGGATTAATGGCAGGTTTGGTTTACCTGGATCGTGATACCGGGCTAAGGTTCTGCCGCATGATCTCCTGAATCCGGGACTTTTGAATCATGCTGCTTCAAATTACTTTTTGGAGTTTTTTTATGCGCTCTCGCTTTGCTCCGATTTTTCCACATGATATAACCTGTGACAAACAGGAGGAGTGGTAAAAAACCAACGATCACCTGAAAGATACGGGTAGGCAATCCCCCTAAGGTACCTGTATGTATGGGGTAAAACGTATTGTAGATGCGGGCGCCCGCAGGAGCAGACGAGGCTTCTTCGACAAGTAGCACTTCACCCGTATACTGATCGAAATAGATAAAACTTTTTCCGTTTGGATTGAATTCCTCAGGCATCTTTTTTCGGATCACAAGCGGTGCCTCTGCTGTTTGAGGGAAGGTGATCCAGGTGGTGGGGCCGGATAGAATGCGGTCTGCCTTATGCAGCAAGTCATCGATTGGAGGGATTGTTTCGGTTTTTCCAAGAGAACTGGAGAAAGGGGGCGAAGGTCTTGGTGCACTGGCTGTCAAAAAATTGGTAATTTCGATTACAGTTTTATTGAACACCAGCGAGACACCAGTGAATGCAATGATAAGAAGAAAAAGCATGGAATAGATTCCGAATGCACGGTGCATATCAAAAACAAGCTTTTTCCTGGGACTCCGCCAATCGATTTTAAGGCCTCGGGAAATCTTTCCATTAGGTGGCCACCACAGAAAGGGGCCTGTGACGCTCATGCAGATCAGGAGCAATGCGCTGACGCCAAGGGCAGTTTTACCGCGCTCGCCAATCAGAAGTTCGGTATGTACAAGAGCAACCCATCCAATAAGCGTATCTTCCTGCCTATGCGCACCGAGCACTTCTCCACTGTAAGGATCCGCATACACGAACAAGTCATGAGCGCTATTCATCTTGAACAAATAGGTTTCCTGTGACGTGCGCGGCATCCGGATAAAAACTATCCTGTCTTCTGGATACGCCCGCTTGACCGTATTCAATACTGTCTGCACAGGGATTCGCTCGTCGCGTGCCACCGTTTCCAGCAATTCTGGGTGCATGAGTTTCTCGATCTCTTCCCGAAAAACTATCATGCTTCCACTTAACCCGCTCAGAACCAGAAACAGACCACTGGCAAGACCAATATAAAGATGAATATTGAAGACAAGTTTACGTGTTCTCATGAAGAAAGACCTTGAATAGTTCTTGCTAACCGGGAAAGACCTGGTCCTCCAGAACTCTGTCTTCACCCATTGGAACGGTCAGTCAGAATTCGACCCGAGGGCCGGTTTTAGCCATAATAGGAGCACTACACCAAGCAAGCCATTACCTGCGGTACTCCAGTAATTGCTGTTGGTTGCGTTATCCGGTTACGTTATCCACTACTGCCTGGATCATGGTACTTTTGCCCGCTATGCGTAGCACAGCGTGTTAAGAGACAAATAGCGCAGTCATCCACGAACGCCTGGTTTCGTGTTGACGGATCGTCTGCCCACGTAGTACACACCTCATCCACGTGTCAGGCCGGGCACGCTCTGCAAACGGTATTCCGCAAAAAGGATTGGCCGTACGCTCGAGCATATTATCCAGTATCCTGCCAAACGTCGCAGCATGTCTCTATTTAATTGCTTGGCTTCCATGAGCCGAGCTGATCCGATAAGAGAGTGGCTTGGCTGAAAACGAGAAAGTCGCAAAGGGAGTCCGTTTCCCCTCGATAGCGCAGACGCTAACGGCTAACGAAGATGAAAAAGGGTGAACTGGTTGAGTCGACGAATGCGAGATTATCAGGTTTGTGCTGGCTACCGGGCCCAGCTGGAAATAGAAAACTGTGAATCATTTCTCTTTAATAATGCTCGCCCTCGCCATGTCAACGGATTCTTTCGCAGCAGCCATCGGCAAAGGATCGAGCCTGTATAAACCCCGGCTTGCCGAGGCTTTGCGCATGGGCTTGATTTTTGGTGTGGTCGAAGGCATTACCCCGATCATCGGTTGGCTGATCGGCCAAGCGGCGTCGCAGTTCGTTAAAGACTGGGATCATTGGATAGCATTTGGCTTATTGCTGATCCTGGGCCTGCACATGATTTACAACGGTTTGAAAGTCTCGGAAGAAAAGGAAGAAAAAACCAGGCGGCATGGCTTCTTCCTGCTCGTGGTCACTGCTATTGCCACCAGTATCGATGCTCTTGCCGTTGGCATCGGCTTGGCATTCATCAATGTCAATATTCTGGTAGCGGCCGCGGCCATTGGCTTGGCTACCATGATTATGGTCACCGTTGGCGCTATGCTGGGCCGCGTATTGGGTACCCTCGTAGGCCGGCGCGCTGAAGTACTTGGAGGCATCGTGTTGATGTTGGTCGGTACAATCATCCTGCACGAGCATTTGACCGCATGAGGACAATGACTGCAACCGACAGCAGCAGGCCAAGAAACGCGTTTACGCCATAACCTTGGGCCACTCGTCATAGCCGCGCGCGTCTGCAGCCACGATGTCAACGTCATGAATCTCGACTTGGACACATCGCACCTGGTCACGCGCCAGCAGCTGCACACCACACCCGTGACGCCCGGATTGCACAGCGCGAGGCGATCGGTAACGTCTGACCGGACAACAGACGCAGCGCCGGTACATCGGTCAGCTGCCGTCACCATGATATGCCGTAGCCCGCATCGGCAGTCCCACACGGAAGATGCCACGACCGGGAGGGCAACGATTCAAATCGGTGCCTACGATCCAAATAAATCTGTTGGTTATTATAGTGAATTCCTGCGGGCATTTTTGCATCTGAACAGGATGATTCCATTGCTGTGGGAAACTGATTTAAACATCTGAAGACTAGCGGATCATCTGCAGAATTTGGAGAATATCCCTTCATTCCGCCAGCTAATCCGGTTGACCGTTAGAAGGTCTTTATCCCTTGACAAAAATAAGGTCTTCACATATTCTTCACACATTCTTCACATATTATTCACAAGTAGTGCAATGGTGCAAGCTTCGTAATTAATCAAACGAGGAGCGGTAAAATGAAAACTGAAAACATGAAACCGGAAAACAGTAAGGATGAAAGCACCGAAAATGATAACATTTTTGAACTGATCCTGATCCTGATGTTAACCGGATTGATGGGGCTGGTTTCCTGACGATTGGAATGACTGGCGTACACGGTTCCTACTGCCGTGTCCTGGCTGGCAAAAGGAAGGTGGCGGTACTGGCTTTCCCTGATCAACCCGCTTCGGCGGGTTTTTTATTGTCTGCGGAATCCTGGAACCAAGGCTATAGAATCATGAACGCGTCAATGATGGCGCGTTTGAAAGAATTTACCGTAGCATGAGTTATTAACTTACCTTAAACGTCGGACTGCCTTCAGCCGTGTCTTGCGGTGATCATAATCCGCGTTGTCGCAATATTCGCATACCCCCAGCCATTTCTGCACCTTGACAATGTCTGCCTGATGATTCAGCGCATTGGTGCGCGCGGTCGCGCGCAAGGCGTGAACCCCAATCTCGAATCCCAGTGCTACGAAATATGCGCGTACCAATTTATAAGCTATATCGGCCGTAATCGCCTTGTTCAGTGTACCGGTGCAGTTGTTGCGAACAGGCCGGAAGAGCGGCCCGCCCACATCAACCCCATGACCCGGCGCTTCCATATAATCCAGGAGGCCATCAACAGGAAGTTATCCCGCCACTCCAACAGCAAGGCATGTTACATGAACCTGGAGAATCAGAATCTATCCACGGTCATGTATCCTCATGACAAGAAGATCGTTCGTTCCTGTTTTCATTCAGGCGTAATAAATACAAATGAATTAATTTTTTAGGCTTTATGTTCGCCGCCGTACATAAAAGAGTAGTTACGCTCACTAAGATGACATCACGTCTCAGTTTTTAATTTTAATAGTGGAGATAAGCTTCCCAGAGCACTGCCGTCGCTTCAAGCGTCAGAATTGGGTGTCGGGTGGTATCAACGGGAATTCTTTATTTTTTGGATATCTGGAGATAAAAATGCCTACATCAAAAAGCAGTGGTAGCGATAGCAAGCGCGGTTTTGCCTCGATGGACGAAAATAAGCAGCGCGAAATCGCGAGTAAGGGTGGTAAAGCGGCTCACGAAAAGGGAACCGCCCATGAGTTTGATTCCGCAGAAGCGCGCGAAGCCGGTCGAAAAGGGGGCGAAGCCTCGCATGGCGGAAAAAGCGGCTCCGGCAGCCGCTCTTCATCTTCCGGCCGTGGCGGATCCTCCATGCAGCATGCCAAGGCTGGCAGCCAAAGTCATAAATGACCAGCAGCCTGTCGGGCTTGAAGAATCACAGCGAAAAAGTGACTGGACGAGGGCAGGTTTTGAAGGCCAATAGTTATTCTATTGGCCGAAAAAGCGGCGAAATATGAACCAGTCAAACGCTTTTGCAGCCGATTTCCTTTAAGTCCGACAGACTGTCAGGTAGATAGAACCGGAGGAAAAAAGGTGAGCTTCAGCTCACCTTTTTTAATTTGCCCCGCAAGGTGCTAAAAGCAAGTAAATCGCAGTCGCAGGATTTTCATTTACGTGCATAAAGCTCCATCCCGGTACCGTTCTTGCCGCAATGCCATTTCCGCCTATGCTTGAAGCACCGGGCAAACGCCGATGTGTCATTTTCTACTTGTGCGGACGATCGGTTCCTTGCTTGCCCCCGAGTTCGGCAGCGAGGTACGCTTCGCAGGTGCCTTAAGCATCTGTTTGCGCCATGCTTCCATTAAAACCTCTTTCCGTTTGGCTATTTCCGAGCCGATTTCTTCGAGGTCCATTTTCGACTTCCTTGCCTCGGGAAACATTTCATTTTCCTCTTCTTTCACATGATGGTTGACATATTCGCGGAGGACACTGACTGTTGCCTCGTACATGGGGTCGGAAGCTTTCATCGATTGAATTTGGCCGATCAAATCCTTGGCTGATGTGTGCTCAACCATTGCCTCGTTCATCAGGTTGTCGTCGTCGATCGCCTCGCGGACAGCGGGATAGAATATTTCCTCCTCCAACTGAGCATGTACCGTAAGTTCCTTGCAGATTTGTTCCACCAACTCTTCCTTTCCTTCCTTCTCATTCTTCTTGCACAGTTTCTTGAATTCCTTGAACATTTTTTTTACCTTGGCGTGATCGTCGGTCAACAACTCAATGGCGTCGTGCCTGGGTCCGAGCGTGGTGGGTCGTTGTGTCGGGCTTTTTCTTGTTGCGGTACTGTGCGTGGTGGGCATGGTTATCTCCAATATGACAAATATATAATTGGTGGCCGGAAGCAAATCGTCTACTCAAATTCAAACAAATCAGTATTGCTTGTTGGCAGGAAGATAACGCGGGGGCTTTCGGTCGTTCTGTTCGTTAGCCCACATTTTCGATAATGCCTGCAGCCTGCTCGCGCTGCTGGTTCGTTGAATAGGCCGCCATGACTGGTTGGGCTGATAAGCGACAGGCTCCACCTTATGGCAGGAAGAGAGCCAAGTTATGCTGGCGAACAGAGCCAGCTCGATTTTGCTGGTTAAGATAAAGCCATTCCTTGGCTCACGCGGCTTGCTCGCAATTTCATCCGATTACGGAATAACAAGATGCGAATTCCCTGGATGGAGAGTTGAAATTTCTGATGAGTCCGACAGACGTGCTCCAGTTTCTGCCACAGCTGCGCATTTGGTTTGTGCGTCAACGTACGGAACACCAAGGTATTCTGAGTAGTATTTCAATTCAGCAATTCCGCTGGCAAAGGAGATAGTTATTATGGAAAATATTCTTATGCTGAAAAAAATGGCTCGATCTGTAGTTTTTGCAGGTATTGTCATCTTTGGTGCTGCTGGCGCGGCTCATGCCGCAGGCGCGGGAGACCAGACAGGACAGTATGGCGATATGTCCGGGCATGGCGGGCCGGTGGACAAGAAAGGTTCCTCGGCAGGGCAGTCCGGAGGGCAAGGCGCTGCTTCAGGCCAAGGCAGCGAGAGACCTCGCAGCTCTAACACGGGTCAAGGCGGATCGGGTCGAGAGGGATCTTCCTCCGGGGGGTCATCCATGGGACAGGGAGCAGGCTCGTCCGGCTCATCGGGCCAGGGAGCGGGTTCTTCCGGGCAATCGGATGGATCAGGAGGGGGCTACTAATTTCTTATAATGGAAGAGTGATTGGGACAGATATGGACCTTTCGCTGGTTCCCGGTGTCTCCAGTTTAGCTGGAGGCGCCGGCTACAGCCTGACCTGCCGAGGGTGTCCTTGATTTTGTGTAATCGGGGAATTGTTTAATGCTGTGGCATACGCTCATCGAACATGATGGTAAATCGATTTAGTGCCGCTTTCCAGTTCTGAATCGGCATCGTCCATTTCTTGCTGAT
>NZ_FMUF01000030.1:0-35099 GCF_900100985.1 Nitrosospira sp. Nsp1 | reverse complement strand
ACCCAGAATATCGCTACCAGCAGCATGGTGATGAGCCCGAATTTGTACCACCTCGAGTCATACCACTCCGACATGTCGTAGTCCCGGCCGCTTGCCTTGGCGTGACCCGACGTTCCTAGTGTTGTTGCCATGTTGTTTCCTCCTGTTGCCTTGTTTCGTTGATCAAGTGCTGCGCGCTCTACCGGCTTGTCCTGCCCCTTCCGTTCCTGAACTTACCTCTGTTCCTGAACTACTCTACGCCGGTGGAAGCTTCGATAATTTGTTGCTGCGCAATTCAAATTAATTACTACTTGTACTATCTAATACGGTCTAACTGGTACTTTACATACCCACAACCCGGCAAAGACTATCCTCGAAAATAGCCTAAGTCAAGCAGTTTGGGGAACAATGAGCGCTCCCCCTCTTTAAAAACCTTGAAAAGCCCCCATGTAGCGCGAGGAAAATTTTTTCAATGTTCTTTTTAAAACCCTGGGCTTGGAAACAATGCAAGGTTTAAATTCCAAATCACCACCGAGATAATATCCCGTCCAATTGCTCAAGGCTGTCGTAATGAATCACCACGCTTCCCTTACCGTTTTTTCGGGAATTGATGACGACTTGCGCGCCGAGTTTCAAAGAGATATTTTCCTGCAAGCGCAACAAATCGCGGTCGCGTTTAGGGTGTTTTTTTTCTACCGGATGCTCTATCCGGTGCACCAGCCTTTCGGTCTCGCGTACCGAAAGCTGTTTATGCACCACCAGATTCGCGGTTTCTATCTGCTTCGACGCGGGAAGCGAGAGCAGCGCGCGGCTGTGCCCCATGTCGATCTTTCCCTGCATCAGCAATTCCTGCACGGCGGGCGGCAGATTAAGTAATCGGAGGAGGTTGGAAACGGCGCTGCGCGAACTGCCCAAAGCCTGGCTGGCAGCCTGGTGAGTCATTCCGAATTCTCTTATAAGCCTTTGAATTCCCATAGCTTCTTCTAGCGGATTCAAGTTCTCGCGCTGAATGTTCTCGATCAGCGACATGGCCAGTGCTGCCTCATCCGGTACTTCACGGATGAGCGCAGGCACTTCAGCGAGCCCCGCCAGTTGTGCTGCGCGCCAGCGCCGCTCGCCGGCTATGATTTCGTAGCTTCCCGGCGAAACAGGCCGCACCAGGATCGGCTGCATTACCCCCTGGGCCTTGATGGATTCCGCCAGCTCCGCCAAAGATACTTTATCCATGTGGGTGCGCGGCTGATACTTGCCCGGTTGCAGCAGTGAAGTTTTCAGGTTCTGCAGCGATTCCTCTGCCCTGCGGCCATCGCTGTCACCTGCCAACAACGCATCCAATCCCCTCCCCAACCCCTTCAATTTCATCTGCTTTTTCCCTTCCTGGTCTTTATCCCGTTACGCTTCGAGCTTCCGTTCGTGATCCTGTTGGACCGGCGCGACGGATGAGTATCTGTTCAGCATTTCCCCCGCCAGCGCCAGATAGGCCTGGGTGCCTTTGGATAATTTGTCGTGATATAACGCCGGTATACCGAAGCTCGGCGCTTCGGCCAGCCGTACGTTACGTGGGATTACAGTGCGGTAAACCTTGTCCCCGAAGTGCTGCTGCAGTTGGTCGGATACCTGTTGCGCCAGTATATTGCGGGGATCGAACATGGTACGCAGCAATCCTTCGATCTCGAGCACCGGGTTGAGATTTGCCCGTACCTTTTTTACGGTATTGACAAGATCGCTCAACCCCTCCAGGGCGTAATACTCGCATTGCATCGGGATCATCACCGCATGCGCTGCGCATAAACCGTTGAGTGTCAGCAGGTTAAGTGCGGGCGGGCAATCGATGAGAATGAAATCGTATTCCTTTTCCACCTCTTGCAGCGCCGCCTTCAATCGTGTTTCCCGCTGGGGCAGATCCACCATTTCTATTTCAGCACCGGCCAAGTCACGGTTGGCGGGGACGAGGTCATACTTGCCGCTGGTAGAGGTTACACGTACATCCGTAATACTTCGGCTACCCAACAATACCTGATATACCGTATGCCGCAAGACACGTTTGTCCACACCACTTCCCATCGTGGCATTACCCTGGGGATCGAGATCGATCAATAAGACACGGCGTCCGGCGGCTTCGAGACTCGCCGCCAGATTAACACTCGTGGTGGTTTTTCCTACCCCGCCTTTCTGATTGGTTATTGCCAGAATTTTCGCCATCTTGTCCTCTCCGAACCGGGCATCTCCGGCTAACCCGGCTGTCAAATCGCGGGCCATCCGCTAAAACCACCGTGGTCGCCAAACCGTCACCCGCTATGCCTGCTTGATCCAGACAAGATGTCGCTCCGCCTCAAGGCCAGGGACTGTAACCGGTAATATTTTTTCGACCATGAACTGTGCTGGGAGCTGTGCCAGTTCTTCGTGAGGATACACTCCTTTCATCGCCACAAGCTTGCCGCCAACATTTCCTGGCGCACACAAATGCCCCGCCAGGCTGGCAAAATCAGTCAGATCGGAAAAAGCACGGGAAATTACGATATCAAACCCATCCGCCGGTCGAAAATTTTCGACGCGCTCAGCCATCACCTCGATATTTTTTAAATTCAGCTCGATTCGCGCCTGTTGCAGAAATGCGGCTTTCTTGTGATTGATTTCAACCAGGGTCACATGCCACTCGGGCCGCGCCAAAGCCAGGGGAATCCCCGGCAAGCCAGCGCCACTGCCGACGTCGGCAATACGCGATCCGGTGACGTGCGGTAAAATCGCAAGGCTATCGAGCAAATGACGAACCAGCATTGCTTCCGGCTCACGCACCGCGGTCAGGTTATGCACCTGGTTCCACTTCCGGATCAGCGCGAGGTATTGCAGCAAGCGCGTTTGGGTTTCGCGCGAGAGCGTCAATCCCAGGGCTTCGATTCCGCCAGCGAGTTGCGCCGTGAGACTCATGCGCTCTTCTTTTTTTTCTGGCCGGAAAACCCACGTTTTACGTGTACCAGCAATAATGAAATTGCCGCTGGCGTTATGCCGGAAATCCTGGCTGCCTGTCCTGCTGTTTCCGGCTTGAATTGATTCAGTTTTTGCTGCACTTCGCCGGAGAGGCCGCGCACGGTGGTGTAATCAAGATCGAGCGGCAGGCGGATGTCCTCATAGCCGGCATTACGCGCCACTTCATCCTTCTGACGTTCAATGTAGCCGTGATATTTCGCCTGGATTTCAACCTGTTCCGCAACCACAGGGTCAGCGACACACTCCCCTGCACCGGGCAGCGTCATCAGAGCGGCATAGGATACGTCCGGGCGCCGCAACAATTCGTATAGCGAATAATCATGCTCAATGGTCTTGCCCAGCACTCGCAACGCGTCCGCTTCGGGTAGCGCATTCAAACTGGTATTCGGATTGAGCCATGTCGCTTTTAATCTGCCTTGCTCTCGAACAATCGCTTCGCGTTTGGCTTCGAATGAAACCCAGCGTACATCATCGACCACCCCGAGCTCCCGGCCCATCCCGGTCAAACGCAAATCAGCGTTGTCTTCCCGAAGTTGCAGGCGATATTCGGCACGGCTGGTAAACATGCGGTAGGGTTCGGTAACGCCTCGGGTGACAAGATCGTCCACCAAAACACCCAGGTAAGCTTCGTCGCGGCGCGGGCACCACGCTTCCCGGTCTTGTGTCTTGCGTGCCGCGTTAATCCCTGCCAACAGTCCCTGGGCCGCAGCCTCTTCATAACCCGTCGTCCCATTGATCTGCCCGGCAAAAAACAGACCTTCGATTGCTTTTGTTTCAAGCGAACTTTTTAATGCCCGCGGGTCGAAAAAGTCGTATTCGATAGCGTAGCCGGGACGGGTAATATGTGCGTTTTCAAGCCCCTTGATGGACTGCACCAACTTGACCTGCATGTCGAATGGCAGACTGGTCGAGATTCCGTTGGGGTATACCTCATGAGTGCCGAGACCTTCGGGTTCCAGAAAGATCTGGTGCGATTCCTTCGCTGAAAATCGCACGACCTTGTCCTCGATGGAAGGACAATATCGTGGCCCTGTTCCCTCGATTACGCCGGTAAACAGTGGGGATCGATCCAGACCGCCCCGAATGATGTCATGCGTATGCCTATTGGTATGCGTCATCCAGCAGGGCAACTGCCGTGGGTGCCGGGCGGCGTCACCCATAAAGGAGAAGACCGGCACAGGACTGTCGCCCGGCTGCTCGATAACCGCCGAGTAATCGATGCTACGGCCGTCTATGCGCGGCGGGGTACCGGTTTTCAATCGACCCACAGGCAGTTTCATCTCTCTCAGGCGGGCGGCCAGGCTGATGGAGGGTGGGTCACCGGCCCGGCCAGCCTGGAAATTGGCTGAACCGACATGTGCAAGCCCCCCAAGAAACGTTCCTGCCGTCAGGACCACCGCTCGGGCGGTAAACCTGATTCCCAATTGGGTTACGACGCCAGTGACGCACTCCCCCTCGAGGGTGAGATCGTCCACTCCCTGCTGGAACAGCCACAGGTTAGGCTGATTCTCGAGACGACGCCGGATTGCCTGGCGATAGAGCATCCTGTCCGCCTGGACACGCGTTGCCCGTACAGCCGGTCCCTTGCTCGAATTGAGTATGCGAAACTGGATGCCGGCTTCATCGGCGGCGGCAGCCATTGCCCCGCCAAGCGCATCAACCTCTTTTACCAGGTGCCCCTTGCCGATACCTCCAATGGAGGGGTTACAGGACATCTGCCCCAGGGTTTCGATATTGTGCGATAACAGGAGCGTTTTTTTGCCCATGCGTGCAGCCGCGAGGGCTGCCTCGGTACCGGCATGTCCACCGCCAATGACTATTACATCGAAATTTTCAGAGCAGTTCACTACGCTACCGTCGCATTCGCTAAAGAGGTGGCATTCTACGGTAAAACGGGGGGCTATGTAAGGCGGGGTCCTTCGGAGTGGCAAAACACGATTATCCACGCGCATGTTTCACGTGAAACATTTTTCCTGAAATTCCCGAGAGCCGATAAGTGGCTTGAAGCTGGATTGGCTGGGAGGCGCTTACTTGCCAATACAGAATCGCGAAAATATCTCCCCCAGCAAATCGTCGGCTCTGAACTCGCCGGTGATGGCCGATAACGCTTGCTGAGCAAGCCGTAACTCTTCGGCGAGCAGCTCGGGTTGAAACGCTCCCCTGTCCAGTTCAGCCGCGTTTTCCAGGTATTCGCGAGCGGTCGTCAGCGCCTGTAGATGGCGCTGACGCGCCATGAATACACCCTCACCCATCGAGCGTGGCTGCCAGCCGGCCATTTCCAGCAGCCTCTGGCGAAGCGTTTCGATCCCAGCGCCTGTTATCGCAGAAACGTAAATCTCCGATCCGCCTTCTCCCACTTCCGCAAGGGAGCGCTCGTCCAGCAGATCGATCTTGTTATACACGTATATTGCCGGCAATCCCGCAGGAAGGCTGTCGAGTATCGCCTGATCCGCCGGGGTGATACCCCACCGGCTATCCATTACGAGCAGCACGAAATTCGCTTTTTCGAGGGTAGAGCGCGTGCGGGCAATGCCCATTTTTTCGACGGCGTCGTCCGTTTCCCGCAGCCCGGCGGTATCCAGCAAATGTAGCGGAACACCTTCAATTTCAATGGTCCGGCGAATCGTGTCACGCGTAGTGCCCGGTATCTCCGTGACAATGGCCGCCTCTTCCCCCGCCAGCAGGTTCAGCAGGCTTGATTTTCCGACGTTAGGCTGTCCAATCAGAACGATCCATATCCCTTCACGTAGTATGCTGCCCTGCCGCGCTGATGCAAGCACATGCTCCAGATGCGCCTGGACGCCCCTCAGCCTGTGGCTGACATCAACATGATGGGCATGATCTATTTCTTCCTCGGAAAAATCCAGCGATGCTTCAACCGATATACGGAGATCAATGAGCGCTTGCACAACGATATGCACGGCATTGGAAAACTCCCCTTGCAGAGAGCGCATGGCACAGCGTGCGGCTTCGCCCGTACTGGCGTCTATGATGTCCGCGACGCTTTCAGCCTGAGCGAGATCCAGCTTATTGTTAAGATAGGCGCGAAGGGTGAATTCTCCGGGCTGCGCCATTCGGGCACCCGCCGAGAGACAACTGGATAATAGTAGATTCATTACCGCCGGGCCACCGTGACCCTGCAGTTCGAGAACGTCTTCGCCGGTATAGGAATGAGGAGCAGGGAAAAAAAGAGCGATTCCTTGATCGATGACCTGTCCATCTTCATCGAAAAATTTGCTCAGGCTGGCATAGCGCGGTTCAGGCACATAGCCGATAACCTTCAGCACCAAGGATTTTATGCCATTGCCGGAAACACGCACTACACCGATGCCGCCTCGTCCGGGCGGTGTAGCAACCGCGGCAATAGTGTCAGCATTTTCCATCAGGTAATGGGCCGAAGTGAGTCAGCCAACCAGTGGCCCCTCACCTCACCCGAATATTTCCAGCAGAGTCCGCTCGATTTCGAATAGAAAGCGCTCGGCGATATCAGCCGTTCTGCTTTTTTTGTTTTCCCGCGGCGGTAGCGGCGGCGGAACCCTCGATCATGCGCGTGATTTGCCATTGCTGGAGGATAGAAAGCACGTTATTGACCAATGAATATAGCACCAGTCCAGCAGGAAAGAAGAAGAAGAAGACACTGAAAGCGAAAGGCATGATCTGCATCACTTTCGCCTGGATCGGATCCGCGGACGGCGGGCTTAGCTTTGATTGTACGAACATCGAAATACCCATGAGTATGGGCAGTACATAATAAGGGTCGGGAGAGGACATATCTTCTATCCACAATGCGAAGGGCGCGTAACGCAACTCCACGCTCGCCAGCAATACCCAGTACAACGAGATAAACACCGGGATCTGAACCAGGATGGGAAAACAGCCTCCCATCGGATTGATTTTTTCTGCCTTGTAAAAATCCATCATCGCCTGATGCATGCGCTGACGATCGTTCCCGTGCTGTTCACGCAAACGCTGCAGCTTGGGCGTAACCAGCCGCATCTTTGCCATCGACCGATAGCCCGCCGCCGATAACGGGAAAAACACCAGCTTGACCGACATGGTCAGAAGGATAATGGCGATGCCCCAATTTCCCGTCCATGAATGATAGAACGACAACAACCAGAACAGCGGTGCGCCGATCACTGTCAGCCAGCCATAGTCCACCGTAAGGTCAAGCCCGGGAGCAACCGCCGCGAGCTTGCTTTGTTCCTCGGGGCCCGCGTAGAGCGGCACCGTAACGGTAGCCGTAGCGCCAGGCTCGATCATACCTACCGGCACAATGACACCGGCCGTATACTCGTTGTCGCCCAAAGGCTTCGCGTAATACTCGCGGGGGGTTTTGTCCTTCGGTAGCCAGGCGGTGAGAAAATAGTGCTCCAGCATGGCAATCCAGCCATTGTCAGCCGTTTTAGGATAGGTTGCCTTGCCTTTATCCAAAGCCGAAAATTCGATTTTCTTGAACTTATCCTGCTCCGTGTAAAGCGCGGCGCCCGTATAAGTGGGAATCATGAATACCGAACCCACTGGAGGCTGGCTGTCGCGCAACATCTGGAAATAAGAGAAGGGCTGGATCGCGGCAGTTCCCTGATTGGTAACCTCGAAACTGACATCGATGAGATAAGTTCCGCGATGGAATGTGTATATCTTGACTACGCGCACACCATCGGCTTCAGGGGCCAGGAGACGTATCTCGATTTTATCCGCTCCAGCCGCCAGCTCATAGGTACCCTGGTCCGCCGTATAATTTGTCTTGTGGCTGGGCAGGCCTTCTCCAATCAGCCCCGACTGGGCCACATAAACGTGCTCGTCTTGACTTTGCAACAGCGCGAAGGATTTGTGCTTATCTGCGGTATCAGGGTATTGGAGTAACTCGAGGCGTCGTAAATCGCCTCCTGCAGTATCGATTTCCGCAACGACCATATCGGTCTTGACGACAATTTTTTCGCCTATTCCCAGTTTGCCAGTGACCTTGACAGGGACAGCGTTTTCAACGGCGGCTCCATCCTTGCCCGGCTGTGCCGAGACAAGTTTATCTCCAGGTATGGGGGTCTCGTTCTGGCCGTTTTTATCAGCCTGATTTGCCCCGCGTTGGGTTGCAGAGGCAGAGGCAGATGCGGCTGAGGGTGGCGGAAGTTGTTCCTTTTGCCACGCCTCCCACAGAAACAGCATTGACGTGGCAAAAATCAGGAAGAGTACTAGTTTTTGTGTATCCATCTTGCTTCGCGATTTTATATTTTACGATATGGATAATCGAGGCATGAATTATTCAAACCCTGATAAGCCCTATGTGATAAGTCCTACGGGACGGGGTCATGTCCGCCACGGGCCCAGGGATTGCAGCGCATTATTCGCCAGACACTCAGAAATATTCCGCGAAGCACCCCATGCTTGGTGAGCGCCTCGCATGCATAGTTTGAGCAGGATGGACTGAACCGGCACGAGGGTCCAAAAAACGGGCTCAGGCAATATTGGTAGATCTTGATAAAACCGATGATTATCCGCGACATCGCTGCAGTTGAATCATGAGCTTTTCCGCTTCCCCCGCTATCCGTGATGAATTGTCGTGGCTAACTCTACATCGTAAACGCACCACGAGATCAAGGCCGGCCAGATCTTGCTGCCGCGCTCGAAACGCCTCGCGCAATACGCGTTTGACCCTGTTTCGATTTACAGCCAACCGCTCGATTTTACCAGCGATGATCAACCCCAGTCTCGGGTGCAATAAGCCATTGGGCTTAGCGAAAACTTGAAGAAATTCGCTGCGTGCTGAACACTTGCACCGGATAACTGAGGAAAATTCTTCTGCTTTATGCAACCGCTTATTTTTTTGAAAGCGAATAATACAATCCCTCAATTTTGAATCTGGCGCCAGCAGCTAAACTGCCAGGCGGACTCGTCCCTTGGCGCGGCGAGCTCTGATAACAGCCGCACCCCCCGTGGTTTTCATGCGAACTCGAAAACCATGGGTTCGTTTCCTCCGTGTCACGGACGGTTGATAAGTGCGTTTCATGATGTCCCCTGAGCCTGATAATCAATAAAACTCGGCATTACAACTCTTTACGTACATTGGTGTCAACCAATATTTTTTCCTCACCCTGTGGATAAGTCGGGAGGAACGGTCTAAAATGCACTCCTCACCTGCGCTTTCGCTTTAGACTCCCGATTTCCGCTTCTTCCCCAATCAGTAATGACAATCATGCCTGCAATGGATACCTTTTGGCTTTCCTGTCTTGAACATTTTGAGAAAGAGCTGAGTGCCCAGCAATTCAATACCTGGATCAAGCCGTTGCGCCTGGAGGTATCGCATAATACTCACGAGTCAACCGCAGTCGTCATCGCTCCCAACCGCTTCGTCATGCAATGGGTCAAGGACAATTTCTTGTCCCGCATCGAACAAATGGCGGGACTGCATTTTCCTCAAGCTATTCGTTTTCAATTGAAGCTTGCTGACCCGATTTCGGTAAAAACAACTGTTCGGGCTGCTGAAAATACCGATGCGGTGTTACCGTCTGCAACGCAATCTTCAAATTCTGCCGCGTTTGGCGTACCTGTGGTGTCGGTGCAAAAATTTGCCATGGACGCAAGAGAAAAACGTGAAAAAAATCCGAGCCGTCTGAATCCATCATTCACCTTCAATAATTTCGTTACCGGCAAAGCAAATCAACTGGCGCGCGCGGGTGCCATTCAGGTTGCAGAACGTCCAGGCACCGCTTACAACCCATTTTTTATCTACGGTGGCGTCGGGCTGGGAAAAACGCACCTGATCCAGGCAATCGGTAATTTTGTACTGGAACATAACAGCACGGCCAAGGTCAGGTACATTCATTCTGAACAGTATGTTTCCGATGTAGTAAGGGCTTACCAACATAAAGCCTTTGATGATTTCAAACGATACTATCATTCCCTTGATGTACTGCTAATAGACGACATCCAGTTTTTCGGTGGCAAGAACCGTACGCAAGAAGAATTTTTCTATGCGTTCAATGCACTGATCGAAGCACATAGACAGGTAATCATCACCTGCGACTCTTACCCAAAAGAAATTTCGGGTATGGAAGAACGATTGATTTCCCGTTTTGGGTGGGGCTTGACCGTGGCAGTGGAGCCGCCGGAACTGGAGATGCGTGTCGCCATTCTGCTAAAAAAAGCGTTGATGGAAAATATCGTTCTGGATGAAAACGTCGCTTTTTTCATAGCCAAGCATATTCGTTCCAATGTGCGTGAACTCGAAGGCGCACTGAAACGAGTGCTGGCCTACTCCCGTTTTACCGGCCATTCGTTATCGCTGGACTTGGCGAGAGAAGCATTGAAAGATCTGCTAGCGGTACAGAATCGTCAAATTTCCATTGAAAATATACAGAAGACGGTTGCGGACTACTATAAAATCAAAGTGGCTGAAATGTATTCAAAAAAACGTTCACGCATCGTTGCGAGACCACGACAAATGGCCATGGCCATGGCCAAGGAACTGACCCCGCTGAGCCTGCCTGATATAGGTGAAGCCTTTGGTGGCAGGGATCACACCACCGTACTGCACGGATATCGGAAAATTGCCGAATTACGCGCATCGGACCCGGCGATCAATCGAGACTTTAATGCGTTGCTGCACATTCTGCGCGGTTGATAACAGCGAGGACAGCAAGAGGATGATTTGGGGATAACTCGTTTTTTTTTCGAGGCGGCAATTCTATCCACAAACCACCCACAGACCATACCGGCTTGATACCGGAAAAAAATAAAGGGTAACCGGCTGATGCAACACCATTTTTTTTATTAATACCGGACTTACCCCGCTTTTATTAACTATTATTTAGGTTTTTAATACAATGAAACTAATAGAAACAGATCGGGATACTTTGCTTAAACCGTTGCAAACGGTTACTGGTATTGTCGAGCGTCGCCATACGTTGCCGATACTTTCCAACGTGCTGATAGAACGAAAGCAGGAGAAAATTTCGTTTATTGCGACTGATCTGGAAATTCAGATAACCACCTCCGTCGAAGACGCTAATCCGGCAGGTGAAGAACGCTCGGTTACGGTACCGGCGAAAAAACTCCAGGATATATTGCGAGCCCTTCCGGATAAGGTTCAAGTAACGCTGGAAACCGGTGAAAACAGGCTTCATGCGAAAGCGGGAAAAAGCCGTTTTAATTTACAAACCCTGCCCGTCGAGGATTTCCCTAAGTTTCCCGAAAGTACGGAACCCCAGGCAAAAATAACAATTCAGCAGAAAGAGCTGAAACATATCCTGTCCATGGTTCAATATGCGATGGCGCAGCAGGACATCCGTTATTATTTGAACGGCCTCCTTTTACTGATGGAGGAAAATTATCTGAAGGTTGTCGCTACGGATGGTCACCGCCTGGCATTTGCCTTGATGTTGCTGCCAGCGCCTCAGGAAAAAAAAGAAATCATCCTGCCGCGCAAAGTGGTGCTGGAGCTTTCCAGGTTGTTGAATGAGGTTGATGAGCCTGTCACAGTGGAATTCCTGCAAAATCAGGTCCGCTTCACCTTTTCAAATGTGATACTGGTATCCAAAGTTGTGGATGGCAAATTTCCCGATTACAACCGTGTCATCCCGGAAGGCTACGAGAAACAGTTTGATATAAATCGGCTGCTGCTCCTGCAGACGCTGCAGCGTGCATCGATTTTATCCAATGAAAAATTTCGCGGCGTCCGTCTGATATTGACATCGGGTAATCTTCGTATTGTGTGTAATAACAGTGAGCAGGAAGAAGCGCAGGAAGAGCTGGAGCTTCAGTATGAAGGCGAAGCGCTGGATATAGGCTTCAATATCACCTACCTTCTCGATGTATTGAACCACCTGAATTGCGAGACGGTACGATGCGCATTCGGCGACGCCAACAGTAGTGCGCTTATTTCCATCCCCGGCAACAATGATTTCAAGTATGTCGTGATGCCGATGCGGATATAGACAACAGAGCAACCCCGTCAATTGCGCCGACCCGCTATTTAAAACCAGTTTTGCGGAGGTATTCTTGCCGGACAGGTGGAATGGAAGCCGGTCCACGTTTCACGTGAAACTGAAGACAACTGAAGGAACAGGATAATGAACGACAAAAACCGCACTCGACAGCAAAAAAATGAAAGTTCGACCGCTTATGGTTCGGACAGCATCAAAATCCTGAAAGGGCTTGATGCCGTGCGCAAGCGGCCGGGCATGTACATAGGCGATACGAGTGACGGCACCGGCTTGCATCATATGGTATTCGAAGTGCTGGATAACGCCATTGATGAAGCGCTAGCGGGTCATTGTGACGAAATCTCCGTGATCATTCATCCCGATAATTCGCTGACCGTACAGGACAATGGCCGGGGTATTCCTACCGGTATCAAGCACGATGACGAATTGAAACGCTCAGCCGCCGAAATTGTCATGACTGAACTGCATGCCGGCGGCAAGTTCGACGACAATTCGTATAAAGTATCAGGAGGGCTGCATGGCGTTGGCGTTTCCGTGGTCAATGCCTTATCGGAATGGTTGCGCCTCACTATCCGCCGAAACGGGCAGGTTCATCAGATCGAGTTTCGCATGGGTGTTCCCGTGGGGCCGCTGGTTGTCACCGGCAAGACCGAACGCCGCGGTACGGAAGTACACTTCCTGGCAAGCAAGGAAATCTTCGGTGATATTGAATATCACTATGATATATTTGCAAAGCGTCTGCGCGAACTTTCCTTCCTCAACAACGGCGTTAAAATTCATCTGGTTGATCAGCGCAACGCCAAGGAAGAAATTTTCGCTTTCGTTGGAGGCGTAAGAAGCTTCGTCGAATATGTCAACCGCACCAAGTCGGTTCTTCATCCGAATATTTTCTATGCTTCAGGTGAAAAAGACAACATCATGGTTGAAGTCTCGATGCAGTGGAACGATAGCTATTCCGAACAGGTGTTATGCTTTACCAATAATATTCCCCAAAAGGATGGGGGCACCCACCTCACCGGGTTGCGCGCTGCCATGACGCGCACGCTCAACAACTATATCGAAAAAAACGAGGTGGCAAAAAAAGCCAAAATTGAAACTTCCGGCGACGATATGCGCGAGGGTCTATCCTGTGTTTTGTCCGTGAAATTATTCGAGCCTAAATTTTCCTCGCAAACCAAGGAAAAACTCGTCTCCTCGGAAGTCCGACCCGCGGTGGAGGAAATCGTATCGCAAAAATTGGCGGAGTTCCTTTTGGAGCAACCGCTGGATGCCAAGACGATCTGCGGTAAAATCATCGATGCGGCGCGAGCACGCGAAGCAGCGAGAAAGGCGCGTGAATTGACTCGGCGTAAAGGCGTACTGGATGGCATGGGGTTGCCCGGAAAGCTTGCCGACTGCCAGGAAAAAAATCCCGCGCTCTCTGAGCTGTATCTGGTCGAAGGGGATTCCGCAGGCGGCTCGGCGAAGCAGGGGCGCGACCGAAAATTTCAGGCGATCCTGCCGTTGAAAGGAAAAATCCTGAATGTCGAAAGAGCCCGTTTCGACAAATTGATTTCGTCGCAGGAAATCGCATCTCTCATTACCGCGCTTGGCACCGGAATCGGCAAGGACGAATACAATCCCGACAAATTGCGTTACCACCGCATCATTATCATGACCGATGCGGACGTGGATGGGTCGCACATCCGCACCTTGCTGCTTACTTTTTTCTACCGGCAAATGCCGGAATTGATCGAGCGTGGCCATATATTCATTGCCCAGCCGCCTTTGTACAAGATCAAGCACGGCAAGCAGGAACGCTACGTCAAGGACGACCACGAACTCAAGCAATACCTGTTGGGTCTGGCGCTAGACGGAGCCGAATTGCATAACCAGGAAGATCAGCCGCCTCTCATCGGAGAGACGCTGGAAAAGATCGCCAATGAATACCTGCTGGCCGAAGCCGTGATCGAGCGCATGAGCCGCCTTATCGACAGCGAAGTAATGCATGCGTTGTTCCTGCATCCTGATATCGACTTAAGCAGCGAGCACCTCGCCGCTGAAAGCGCAGCCAGGCTCGCAGCGCATGTTTCCAGGGTAAAAATTACACCGGAATACGATGCAGCCACCGAAGAGTTTCGGTTGGAAATTTCCCGCATGCATCACGGCAATGTTCGCACCACCTACCTTGATCAGGAATTTCTGCAGAGCGGTGACTATGCTCAAATCAAGCAAACCGCTGAAGCGCTCGATGGATTGATGGGGCCAACGGCCTACGTCAGACGCGGTGAACAAAAACGAGCGGTAAATAATTTCAAACAAGCGCTTGACTGGCTGCTGCAGGAGGTAAAAAAGGGCATTGGCACCCAGCGCTACAAGGGCTTGGGTGAAATGAACCCGGCACAGCTATGGGAAACCACCATGGATCCCGCAAGTCGCCGATTGTTGCGTGCCCAGATCGAGGATAGCATCGCTGCCGACGAAATTTTCACCACCTTGATGGGTGACGTGGTCGAGCCGCGGCGTGCATTCATCGAAAACAATGCATTGGGAGTAAGAAATCTCGACGTATAGTCGTAATAACGATGGAAAATTCGGCAAGATAATTATCTATCCATTTTTTATTAAAATAATATCAAGGACTTAATCGACATGCTGTCCCCGAAACTGACCCTGGAAAAGGTCGACCCCGATCTCTGGCAAGCAATAAAAGGTGAAGTACAACGCCAGGAAGAATATATCGAGTTGATCGCCTCGGAAAATTATGCCAGCCCTGCAGTGATGCAAGCGCAGGGATCGGTGCTGACGAATAAATATGCTGAGGGTTATCCCGGCAAGCGGTACTACGGCGGCTGTGAATATGTAGACGTTGTGGAGCAGCTTGCGATAGACCGGCTGAAAGCATTGTTTGGTGCGGAGTACGTCAACGTTCAGCCGCATTCCGGTTCACAAGCCAATGCCGCGGTATATTTAACGGCATTGAAGCCCGGGGATACGCTGCTCGGCATGTCGCTCGCCCATGGCGGCCATTTGACGCATGGCGCCTCAGTCAATCTCAGCGGAAAAATTTTCAACGCCGTTTCATACGGATTGGATCCCGAAACCGAAGAGCTCGATTACGACGAGGTGGCCCGCCTGGCGCACGAACACAAGCCCAAAATGATTGTAGCGGGCGCTTCCGCTTATGCGCTTGTGATAGATTGGAAACGCTTTCGCAAGATCGCGGATGAAGTAGGCGCTTACCTGTTCGTAGACATGGCTCACTACGCCGGGTTGGTGGCGGCAGGGTTTTATCCTAATCCCGTCGGTATTGCCGATTTTGTCACCAGCACTACGCACAAGACGTTACGCGGGCCGCGCGGCGGCGTGATCCTGGCCAGGCCGGAGCACGAGAAAGCGCTGAATTCCGCAATTTTTCCCCAGACCCAGGGGGGTCCGTTAATGCACGTGATTGCGGCCAAGGCGGTAGCGTTTAAAGAAGCCGCGAGTAAAGAGTTCAAGGATTACCAGGAACAGGTGATCGACAACGCGCGCGTAATGGCCAAGGTGTTGCAGGAGCGCGGACTGCGCATCGTATCGGGACGCACCGACTGCCACATGTTTCTGGTGGACCTTCGTTCCAAGTATATTACAGGCAAGCTGGCGGCGGAATCTTTGGAGCGGGCGCACATTACCGTCAACAAGAATGCCATCCCCAACGATCCGCAGAAACCTTTTGTCACCAGCGGAATCCGTATTGGTTCGCCTGCGATCACCACGCGCGGTTTTACGGAAATAGAAGCGGAACAATTGGCAAATCTGATCGCCGATGTGCTGGACGCGCCTACGGATGTCGCGGTGATTTCGCAAGTGGCGGAAAAGGCAAAAGCACTCTGTGCAAAATTCCCGGTATACGGAACAAACTGCTGATTGCGTTACATGCACGCATTATATCGACCCATGTCCGCTGAGCACCTTCGATCGGCGGGTCGCATCTATTCACTCTCTGAATTTGTGTCATGAAATGCCCGTTTTGCAACGCAGATGACACAAGCGTGATAGATTCCCGCGTCAGCGAGGAAGGCGACAAGATACGTCGTCGTCGCCGTTGTCTCACCTGCGATAAACGGTTTACCACTTACGAGACGGTGGAATTGCGTTTACCTCAAGTGGTAAAACAGGACGGTAATCGCGCTGAGTTCGATCGCAAAAAATTGCTGACGAGCTTCGTGCGAGCTTTACACAAGCGCCCGGTCCCGACCGCGGATGTGGACGGAGCGATGGATCGCATTGTGCAAAAACTTTTAAACCTGGGCGAACGCGAGATCCCCACGCGCAGGATTGGCGAGATGGTGATGGAGGAACTCTACAAGCTGGACAAAGTCGCTTATATCCGCTTTGCATCGGTTTACCAAAGTTTCCAGGACGCAGATGATTTTCACAATGCGATCAAAGAACTGCAAAAACCACAGAAAAAAAGAGAAGAAAAAAAATCCTGAGGGTAACGCCAGCACATCCGTTATTTTTCTGATCTTTGCTGGGATAAAAAAATAATCGGACGGAGCCGTAAATCTTTCCGCAATTTCGATCAATTGAAATTATGGACCGCCTATGTTCTCGTCAACCGATTACAGATTTATGGCCCAAGCTTTGCGGCTTGCCGAAAAAGGACTCTATAGCACAAGCCCTAATCCCCGAGTAGGCTGTGTGCTGGTGCGCAACGATCAGGTCATCGGCAGTGGCTGGCACGAACGTGCAGGTGGGCATCACGCCGAGATAAATGCGCTTGCCGCTACCGGTGCAGCGCAAGGCGCGACCGCATATCTCACTCTGGAGCCCTGCAGTCATCACGGACGAACTCCCCCTTGCACCGAAGCATTGATCAAGGCCGGCATTGCGAAACTGATAATAGCCATGGAAGATCCGAACCCCCTGGTGTCAGGCAGAGGCTGTGCATCCCTGAAAGCGGCAGGGATAGAGGTGCAAGCCGGGCTGATGGAAGCGGAAGCAAGGGCACTCAATATCGGTTTTATCTCGCGCATGACACGCGGGCGTCCGTGGATCAGGATGAAAATTGCCGCGAGCCTCGACGGCAAAACCGCACTCAACAATGGCACTAGCCAATGGATAACTGGTGAAGCGGCGCGACGCGACGGTCATCGTCTTCGTGCCCGCTCTTGCGCGGTTTTAACCGGTATCGGCACGGTCCTGGCGGACGATCCGCAACTCACGGTACGTCATGTAAACACCTCCAGGCAGCCGTTGCGGGTGGTAGTCGACAGCCGGCTCGATATTCCGGTGGATGCCGGGCTGCTGCGTGGCGGCGGAGAACTGATTTTTACCGCGACCGCCAGCGAGGGAAAAATCATGGCATTGCGCGAGGTGGGCGCTCGTGTCATCGTATTGCCGGGAGAAGATGGCGGTGTTGATCTCGCCGGCATGATGCGGCAGCTTGCCGATTTTGAAATAAACGAAGTGCTGATCGAGGCAGGCTTCAAACTGAACGGCTCTCTCATCAATGCGGGGCTGGTGGATGAGCTGGTAATTTATCTCGCGCCGTGTCTGGTAGGTGATGCGGCGCGCGGCATGATGAAATTGCCCGAACTGGCAAATCTTGCGGATAAGCGCGCGCTCAAGATAAATGATGTGCGGATGGTGGGGGCGGATATACGGCTCACCGGCGGTTTTTCATAAGTCGCTTGAAAACCGTTCGGACCATATTTTATGTTTTGGCAGGGTTCTTGGTGAGCTTTCGTTGCAAGGTGCGCCGATGCATATTCAGTGCTCTTGCCGTTACGGAAACATTGCCTTTATTCTCATTTAACACACGCTGAATATACTCCCATTCAAGGCGGCCGACGGATAACGGATGCGCACTGATCTGAACATCCGCATCACCTGTGGTGCGCTCGAACGCCATCATGATTTCATTGACGTCGACCGGTTTGGCAAGATAATGCATTGCCCCGAGTTTGATTGCTTCCACTGCGGTGGCAATGCTGGCATAACCGGTCAACATGACAATTCGGGTACCAGGATCAAGCGCATTCAATTTTTCAACCAGGGTCAATCCTGAAGTGCCGGGCAGTCTGAGGTCGATAACGGCATACTCAGGGGTACATGCCTCGACGCACTCCAGGGCCTGCTCGACGGTATGTGCACACGTAACGTTGAATCCGCGTTTAGTCATTGCGTTCGCAAGTACCGTACAAAAAGTCAAGTCGTCGTCGACAATGAGTAATGCGGGGCGGTCATCCACTTCCGCTGTTGATAACGTTGTCATATCTATTGCCGTATCAGGGGTAATGTAACTTGAGTACAGGCGCCGCCTACCCGATTGGTCAGGCGTACCCTGCCGCCAAACCGCTCGATATTCGCATTTGCCAGAAATAAACCTATCCCGAAACCCTGCCCCGAGGCTTTGCTCGTAAAGAATGGCTGGCCTGCGCGCTGCACGGCTTCTCCGGTTAATCCGTCGCCATAATCGAGAATCTGAAGATGCAGTTCCTGATAGTTCCAGCTGACTTCGATCTCGATATGTTTCCGGGAGGCGTCCGCCGCATTGTTCAACAGATTTAAAATCGACTGGCTCAGCAATTGCGTATTGAGTATCTGTGGAGCAGGCTGTACGCCGTTGTCATGGTAAGTAAACTGGACGGAAGGTCGCATCAATTGCCATTTATCCAGCACCTGTCGCAAAAAGGAATCGACAGCCTGGCCGCTGCCCTCCTCGGCTCGTGCTTGTCCGGCATCGGCCAGTAATTGTGTCAGCGTATGTTTACACTGGGTGATCTGATCGCGCAGTATCCTGATATTGTCTTGAAATTCGCGGTTCTCTTTATATTCATCCTGCAGTTCCCCGGTGACAATCGCCATCGTCGCCAGCGGCGTACCGAGCTCATGCGCGGCGCCGGCCGCCAGCGTGCCCAATGCAATGATCTGTTCGTTACGCAGCGCCTGTTCGCGTGCCAGTGCCAGATCCTTGTCGCGCTCGCGGATGGATATGCCCATCTTGACAACAAACCAGGCGATCAACATGGTGCTTAATACGAAGGCCAACCACATGCCCGACACATGCAGGTTGAACTCGCTGTTGTGTTCCTCATGATCATGCGGCAGCGGCAGGTAATAAAACAGCATCAGCGTATAGCAGCTTATTGTAACGGCAGCCATCACCCACGTGTAGGCCCAGGGCAGTGCGGCGGCGGCTATCGTCAGCGGCAGGAGATACAGCGATATAAACGGGTTTGTCGACCCGCCGCTGAAATACAGCAGTGCGCTCAATGCAAAAACATCAACCAGCAGCTGAGCGAAAAACTCGATGCTCGAGACCGGCCATTTGCGGCGCAGGCGTATCCATGTGGCCAGATTCAACACGGCCAGCATCACCGTTACCGCCACCATTTCCGCCCAGGGCAACTGCATGTTGAGCACCCAGTACGCCAGCGCAAAAGTCATGCACTGCGCGGCAATCACGATATTCCTGAGCAGGAACAAGCGCTGCAAATTCTTGCTTAAGGGCGACTGGCTGAGGTCACTGAACATTCTGTTGCTGGTCTGTGTGCGGTGTCTTTGTGTATGATGTAGCTTCAGGAACAACAGGGGAAACTCCCGGTTTTGTACCGTAGGTCAGGCTACGGCTACGCGCATAGCCGTGTGTCTGTTCATGCTTATTTTATCAGCTGGGTTGCCAACCGGGCGCTTCAAGCATGATTTGTTCAGGGATACCCCGAACATTAGCGTATATTGCCACCCACGACTATGCGGCAAATTGCCGCACACCTAATATATGAGCAGACGCAGGCAATGAGATTATCGTATTCAAGAGCGGAGAGCGCTTGATGTTCACCGGAATTGTCGAAGCTGTCGGCGAGATTAAGCAAGTCCGTTCCCTGGAGGGCGGCATAAGCTTGAGCATTGAGCCAGGCATGCTGAACCTGGAAGAGGTGGAAACGGGGGATAGCATTGCAGTAAATGGTGTATGCCTTACCGTTACCGGTATAGCAAACGACATGTTTTCTGTAGATGTCTCACGCGAGACATTGGGCTGTACCGAAGGCCTGGATAAGCCCGGCGGGCAAGTCAACCTCGAAAGGGCGTTATTGTTGTCCGACAGGCTTGACGGCCATCTGGTGAGCGGCCATGTGGACGCAAGCGGCGAAGTCATCAAGCTGGAGCCCGCAGGCAAAAGTTATACCCTGGTGATCAAGGCGCCGGATGCATTATTAAAGTATATTGCCAGAAAGGGTTCAATCTGTGTGAACGGCGTCAGCCTGACGGTGAACCGGGTAGCGGGAAACGAGCTGGAGATCAATCTCATCCCTCACACCTTGGCCGTTACGACATTGAAGAATCTGAAAATGGGCGCGAAAGTAAACCTGGAAGTGGATATGTTGGCGCGATATGTAGAGCGATTGATGGGAATTGCATGAGAATGACTGAAATTTGACATGATAATCAGCTCGATTCAGGAAATAATTGCCGACATCAAGGCCGGCAAGATGGTAATCCTCGTGGATGAGGAAAACCGGGAAAATGAAGGAGACCTGATCCTGGCCGCCGATTTCGTCACCCCGGCAGCGATCAATTTCATGGCGACGCATGGGCGGGGCCTGATCTGCTTGACGCTGACCGAGGAGCGCTGCCGCAAACTGAATCTGCCGCTGATGGTGGTGGCCAACCGCTCGCCGCTGGGTACGAATTTCACGGTTTCCATCGAGGCGGCCAGCGGCGTTACCACCGGTATTTCAGCGGGTGATCGCGCACGTACCGTGCAGGTGGCGGTAAATCCGGATGCGACGCCCGATGATATTGTCCAGCCAGGGCACATTTTTCCGTTGATGGCGCAAACCGGGGGGGTGCTCGTGCGTGCCGGCCACACCGAGGCCGGTTGTGACCTGGCAAATTTGGCGGGGTTGAGTTCCGCCTCCGTAATCTGCGAAATCCTGAAGGACGACGGCAGTATGGCGCGTCTGCCGGATCTGGTCGAATTTGCCGCAAAGCATCAGCTCAAAATTGGCGCGATCGCAGACCTCATTCATTACCGCAGTCGTACTGAAAGTCTTGTCAAGCGCGTGGCCGAGCGCCCCATCCGGACGGTTCACGGTGAATTCCGCCTCGTTGCCTATCTCGATAAAACGGTTAACGCCACTCATCTGGCGTTAGTGAAAGGCACGATCGATCCCGTTACTGAAACGCTGGTGCGAGTGCATGAGCCGCTTTCCGTTATGGATCTGCTCGATATCAGTGACGAGACGCATTCCTGGAATGTAAACGATACGCTTCAGGTAATCGCGGGCGCGAGTAGCGGCGTGATCGTCCTGCTGCATTGCAGGGAAAGCGCGGCTGAGCTGATGGAACGCGTGATGCCGGCGAAATCCACACATCGCGTTGCCGCCAGGACAGACTTGCGCGATTATGGTATAGGCGCACAGATACTCAAGGATCTTGGTGTGGGCAAGATGCGGTTGCTGGCCGTCCCGCGAAAAATGCCGAGCATGGCGGGTTTTGGACTCGAAGTAACCGGATATCTGGAGCCGGAGGAAAAAAAGCCGGTTACCAAGCCGCTAAAGTCGGACTAGCGCAATGCATCGGCACGGGTCGGGAAATATTGTCAAAGGATATCCGGAGCAGCTGGGAAAATTCGGGTGAATGCGCCTGGTGGCCGATTGTTTAATGACCGGTTGGCACGTTTATCTGTTGCTGTCAGATTTGTTTAAAGGAGTAAAACATGGCACGTTACGAAAACATTCTTGAACTTGAGCCCGATCTTAACGGCGGAGAGTTACGTATCGGCATCGTTATGAGTCGTTTTAACATCGATGTGAGCGACGGATTGCTTAGTGCTTGCACTGCGGAGCTGGTGAAGCGCGGCGTGGAGGAATCGGGCATGCTGCTGGTGACGGTTCCCGGCGCGCTGGAAATTCCCATGGCGCTGCAAAAGATGGCTTTGACCGACCAGTTTGATGCGCTGATAGCATTGGGCGCGGTGATACGCGGCGACACCTATCATTTCGAGGTCGTATCCAATCAATCCACTAGCGGCGTGGCCGCGGTGCAATTGGACACCGGCATCCCTATCGCCAACGGCATCCTCACCACCGATACCGATGACCAGGCATTGGCGCGTATGAGCCATAAAGGAACCGAGGCAGCCTTGGTCGCGATAGAGATGGCTAATCTGATGCGAGACCTCGACGAAGTGACCCAATAAGCATTATCCAATGACACAGACAAAACCGGTCGCCAAACAGACAACCCCGTCGTCAGAACACGTGGGAGATTCGGGAGCAGCCACAATCAGGCCGGGTCGGAAAACCCGGCGCCGGCTAGCCCGTGAACTGGCTTTGCAAGGACTTTATCAATGGTGCGTGGCGGGTGGAACCCTTGAGGCCATCGAAACGCAACTGCGCGAGACCAAAGAATTTCCAAGGACAGACGAGAAATATTTTTCAGGTTTGCTGCGAGGCGTTCTGGCGAATGCTGCGGAACTGGAGAAGCATATTCAGCCTTATCTCGACCGGCCTTTCAAGGAACTCAGTCCAGTGGAGATTGCCATACTGCTCCTCGGTACCCACGAGCTGGAAAGTCATCCTGAAATACCCTATCGAGCAGTCATCAATGAAGCGGTGGAGCTCGCCAAAAGCTACGGCGGCACCGATGGACATAGATATGTGAACGGTGTATTGGATAAATTGGCAGCCAAGCTCCGTGTGGCCGAGGTCAATGCAAGGGCCTGATCTCCTTGAAAGTGCATTCCGAATTCGAAATCATCCAGCAATACTTTTCCCGGCCGGCGCCCAGCGCGGTGTTAGGGATAGGCGACGATGCGGCACTCATCAAGCCGGCGACAGATATGGAGCTGGCGGTTTCCACCGATATGCTGGTATCTGGCCAGCATTTTTTCGCGAATGCCGATCCATGCAAGCTGGGCCACAAATCGTTGGCGGTGAATCTTTCAGACATGGCAGCGATGGGGGCAACGCCGCGCTGGGCCACTCTTTCGCTGGCACTTCCCGAAAAAACGGCGGGGGATGAGGAATGGCTGCAAGCATTCTCCAGTGGATTTTTCGGGCTTGCCCACACGCATCAGGTAGAGCTTATCGGCGGCGATACCACAAAGGGACCGCTCAATATCTGCGTTACCATCATGGGTGAAGTGGCCAAAGGAAAAGCATTGCGTCGCAGCGGTGCCAAGCCGGACGACGATATCTGGGTATCGGGCCATCTGGGCGATGCCGCGCTGGGGCTCGCTCACCAGCAGCAACGCATTGTGCTTGAAGCCGGCGAAGTCGACGAGTGTCTTTCCGCGCTGCACAGCCCCATGCCCCGGGTTGCCCTGGGGCAGCGACTGATTGGTCTTGCCCACAGCGCCATCGATATTTCTGACGGGTTGTTGGCCGATCTGGGGCATATTCTGCAAAATTCAAACGTCGCGGCTATCATTCACATGGATGAGATAAATTGCTCGGCATCAATCAAAAAACGCCTCCCTCATCCATTGGCCAAGAAGTGTTTGCTGGCTGGCGGCGATGATTACGAACTCTGCTTTACCGCCCCCCGGACTGCGCGCGCAAAAATCGAAATGCTCTCCCGCGAAGAGGGGGTTCAACTCACCCGCATCGGCAGAATCGGCGAAGGCGCGGGCCTGGTCGTGCTGGATGCGGCAGGCGGGGCAGTCAAGGTCGAGGTAAAAGGGTATGACCACTTCCATGTCGAGCAGTCACTCTGACAACGGCGATGATAAGCGGATAGGTGGCCAAATCGATGGCCGGCCAGCACCTGAGCCGGAGGTCGAGCCAATCCCAAAATCTGAAGGGCCCGAGCTTTTAGCGCAATCCGAACCCGTCCGGCCGCATCCCAATAAGGATTTTGTGCGGAGCCATCCTGCGCATTTCATCGCATTTGGCGGCGGCGCCGGCTTGAGCCCGGTTGCGCCCGGTACGGTGGGAACGCTGGTTGCATTCCCTTTGTTCTGGATTTTGGCTCTCTTCCTCGATCCGGTTGAATTTCTCCTGCTGATCGTTGCCTTATTTATCATTGGCATCTGGGCGTGCAGCGTTACCGGAAAGGCACTCGGTAATCACGATCATGGGGGCATGGTCTGGGACGAGATAACCGCTTTTCTGCTGATACTGCTTTTTACGCCTCATGACCTGCGATGGCAGGCATCCGCATTTCTGCTTTTTCGTTTGTTCGATATAATCAAGCCGCCGCCGATCCGATATTACGATAGAACATTGCGCGGCGGCTTCGGCGTGATGTTCGATGACTTGCTGGCCGCGTTCCTGACACTGCTTTGCCTGGCCGCATGGAAAGCGTTTGTCATATAGGTCATCTGATACGGATCATTGCAAGGAGTAAATTCGGAAGGGGTTGATGACATGGATGACATGATACTTCAGGATCTCGCCAGACAGGCAGGGATAGCGCTAGCCCAGGAGGAGTTACTGCTGGCGACAGCCGAATCGTGTACCGGAGGATGGCTGGGCCAGGTCATCACATCGATAGCCGGAAGCTCAGCCTGGTATGAACGCGGCTTTATCACCTATGCTGTCCGCTCAAAACATGAAATGCTGGGTGTGAGCGATGCGACTCTCGAGCAATATGGCGCGGTATCGGAGCAGGCCGCATCCGAAATGGCGGCGGGCGCGATTGCGCGAAGCCACGCCCAGGTCGCGGTGTCCATTACCGGCATTGCCGGTCCCGAGGGTGGCACACCGGAAAAACCGGTAGGAACGGTATGTTTTGCCTGGATAATGAAAGAAGGAATGGCACTCACCGAAACGCGATATTTCAGCGGCAACCGCGAGGAGATAAGACGCCAATCAGTCGCGGGAGCGCTGCAGGGTGTAATAGACCTGTTACATAGCATCCCACCGAAAGTCGCGTAAACAGGCATCGATCAATGGGAATTCCTGGCTTTCCTTTACTGTGGCGCAGCCTGGTTACCCACATCACAGCCCCGATCAGATCAACCTGTTCGACCCGGAATTGGGTACACACAAGCATTGGGCAAGAAATAGCCCAAGGTAGAACGGCAACCGTAGCCAACGTGTGGTGAAAAGTAATACATCCATGAGTCGGACGGCGTGATATCCCAGCGCGCCGTGCGAATCGGGATTTGATTTTCAGCGTGCCCGGCTTGGTCCCGGATAAACCCCTCGGATGTCGCATCCGGCCGGTTTGCGCAAGCGGTCGATGCTGGCTGGCGAAATTTCCATAAGCTTTGAAGTCGACTCGTCCAGCGTATCGAAGCGTACCTCATCGTGCGGTAACCACGGCGGCATGGCCTACCAGGGCTTGCGGCACATCCATCGGTTGCAGGCCATAGCCCAAACATTGTAGACAAAAGTGGTGAGAAGGCCGCCGGGTGACGTGCCGATTTGTCGGGCTTGATTCAAGAGCCGGATGGCGTACTTGCGCCGAAACCGCAAACCGAGCGGAGCGCGTCCGGTATCATTTCCTTGTCAGCGCGCCCGGCCGCCGATAGCGGCTGCGTATCGATTCAAGATAAATCCGTTTCTCACGTTTGCTCATGTCGATAACCTTCGCTTGGCTCGGTTATCAATAATTCGGGGCAACATATTTTCCCGAGATACTTCTTCGGTTGTTTTTTATCGAGAAAATTCGCATTGAGCATATTGCGATATACCATGGTGCATCTGAATTAAAATAGAAGAGCCATGATATTCATCTATCCCGTCGTGCTTGGAGCCTTCCTGTACGGCATGATTTTGCCCCTTGCCGTGGCTAATGCCACCGCCAAAGCGCGCCATGTCTCAGAGACCCCTGACCAGATCTTCTTGCGGGTGTGGCCCTCCGTCGTTGCCGTGGACATGGTTGACGCCGGCGGTAATCGCATTGGCCCGGGCAGCGGCGTGTTGATCGGGGAAGACGAGGTGATAACCACTTGCCAGGTAGTCAAGGAAGGGAAGCAAGGAGAGGTGCGAAAACCCGGCAGTACCTTCAAGGCCGTGCTGCAATACGCCCGGCCAGACCTTGATCTTTGCCAGTTGAGAGTGCCCCGGATGCAAGCTGTGCCCATCGTCTTGGGTACGGCTAAAAAGCTCAGAACCGGCCAGCGCGTCTATGCGATCGGTACGCAAGGAGCGCGGGAGGGACGGGAACCGATCCTGAGCGACGGGGTGATATCCAGCTTGCGGCCGTATCAGGGCTCGCAATACATCGAGATATCTGCCCTCGTTTCCCCGGCGTCCAGTGGCGGCGGGTTGTTCGACGATCAGGGGCGATTGATCGGGATCCTCTCGCGCCGGTTTATAGAAGGTCAGCATCTCACTTTCGCCCTACCGGTGGATTGGATAAGTAAATTGGCAAAGGAGGAGCCGACAGCCTCGGCGCCAGCAAAAAAAAATGGAATAAACTGGCTTAGCCATGCCTTGGCACTGGAAAAGAAAGCTGACTGGCACGGGCTCCTGAAACTCTCCCGGCAGGAGGTCAAGCGCAATCCCGCAAATGCAGCGGCGTGGTTTAGCGTAGGGACTGCTTTTGCCAACCTCAAGCAATATGACCAGGCGATTCCGGCCTATCGAGAAGCCATACACAACGAGACCGAATATGGCGACGCCTGGCATAGCCTGGGCGTAGCCTATGCCAATCTCAAAGAATACGATAACGCGATCCGGGCCTATGAGGATGCGCTACGCATGCAGCCGGACAATGCCGGAATCTGGTACGACCTGGGCAATACCTACTACAACATCAAACAGTACGCATATGCGGTACATGCCTATCGGGATGCGCTAAGCATACAGCCCGCGAATCCCGACGCCTGGTACAGTCTGGGCAATACCTACGACGCCTTGAAACTCTATGGCGAGACGATCGAGGCCTATCGGGAAACGGTGCGTATTCAGCCGGAGAATGCCGAGGCCTGGTATAGCCTGGGCGTAGCCTATGCGCGCCTGGATGAGCGAGACAAGATGAGGGAGGTTTATCAGACCCTACGCAAGCTGGACCCGACGAGAGCGGAGCGGTATTTCAACACTTATATCCTGCCCTGAATCCTGTCTTGAATAATGCCGAAGCGAAATAACCGGTTCCAATCAACTCATCGGTGCATACTCCAGCTTTAACGTGTGAATAAAGGTTAAATCAGGCAGGCCAAACACGTTGTCATTCCCCTCCCGCTTCCCGGCCGAGGTCACCTATGCGATAATTCACCCTACCCTACAAAGGAAAAACCTCATGGATGAAAACAGAAGCAAGGCGCTGGCGGCGGCCCTCTCCCAGATCGAGAAGCAGTTTGGCAAAGGTTCGATCATGCGCCTGGGCGCCAACGAGGTTGCCAGAGACATCCAGGTAATTTCCACGGGTTCGCTCGGTCTCGATATCGCGCTGGGCGTAGGCGGGCTGCCCCGCGGCCGGGTAATCGAAATCTACGGCCCCGAGTCCTCCGGCAAAACCACCCTCACCCTCCAAGTCATTGCGCAAATGCAAAAGATGGGGGGTACGGCCGCATTCATCGATGCGGAGCACGCGCTCGATCCCCAGTATGCGCAAAAAATCGGTGTCAACGTACAGGAATTATTGATTTCCCAGCCCGACAATGGCGAACAGGCGCTGGAAATCGCCGATATGCTGGTGCGCTCGGGGTCGGTTGATGTAGTGGTGGTGGACTCGGTCGCCGCCTTGACGCCGCGAGCGGAGATAGAGGGGGAAATGGGCGAACCGCAGATGGGCCTGCAAGCGAGATTGATGTCCCAGGCCTTGCGCAAACTTACCGCCAACATCAAGCGCAGCAATACCATGGTAATTTTCATCAATCAGATACGCATGAAAATCGGCGTCATGTTCGGCAGTCCCGAAACCACAACCGGCGGCAATGCATTGAAATTCTATGCGTCGGTACGCCTCGATATACGCCGCACCGGTTCCATCAAGAAAGGCGACGAGGTAATCGGCAGCGAAACGCGCGTGAAGGTGGTAAAGAATAAGGTTGCACCGCCATTCAAGCAGGCGGAATTCGATATTCTCTACGGAGAAGGCATTTCGCGTGAAGGCGAAATCGTCGAGTTGGGCGTACAGCATAAGCTGGTCGAGAAGGCCGGGGCCTGGTATTCCTACAAGGGCGAAAAAATAGGCCAGGGCAAGGATAATGCGCGCGAGTTTCTGAAAGAACACCGCGACATTGCGATGGAAATAGAAGCGAGGGTCCGCGAGGCCGTAGGCGTCGCCAATCCGGCTGTCGAAACCGCGAACGCAGAGTAGTCGCAGCGTATTTTATTGCATCGTCGAGGCCGTCATGACGCGCGCGCCGAGCCTGAAAACCCGCGCGCTGGGTTATTTGGCCCGGCGGGAGCATTCCCGGCGGGAGCTGGAAAGAAAGCTCGCTCGTCATGCCCAAACTCCCGAAGAACTTTCCTCCATGCTGGACACGCTTGAGCAGCGAGGCTTTCTATCTGCGGCTCGCATGGTCGAGCACGTGGTACACATTCGCAGGGGTAGATTCGGCAGTCAGCGGATAGTGCATGAGCTGCGTGAAAAAGGTATTGCAGAGAATTTAATCGCCGCGGTGTTGCCCAACATCAAGGAAGCTGAGCAGGATAACGCACGCGAAGTGTGGCGAAAAAAGTTTGGTGTGATACCCGCCGACGCAAAAGAACTCGGCAGGCAGATGCGTTTCCTGGTGGGGCGCGGTTTTACGACGGAAGTGATACGGCAGGTATTGCGTAATCCTGATAAGGAAGAAGCTTGACAGACCGCTTGGCTCACCGGTTGGTTCGAATCATTCTGGCAATTGCGACTGCGGGAGTTGTGCTGGGTGGTTGCAATCCCATGAATGCCACTCCCATCAGTGAAATAAACGCCTCCCCCGCAAATTTTGACGGCAAGGAGGTCGTGCTTCACGGCGTGGTAAAAGCGCCTACGCGGCTTCCGTTATTAAATCTGAAGTCGTATGTATTGAAAGATGACAGCGGAGAAATCGATATTTTGACCGAAGGCGATCTGCCGAAAGTCGATGAAAAAATCAGCGTGCGAGTAAAGGTTGCAAATATTGCAATTATCAATGGCGAACCGCTGGGAACGACGGTAACGGAAATAGCGCGGCACTAGCCGAGACAGCAGGCGTGCCATAGGCGTGGTTGAAGTTCATTATTGTTCAAAAGAAGTCGAGATGAAAAGCAGCGAAATCAGGCAACAATTTCTTGAATTCTTCGAGTCGCACGGCCATACGGTCGTGGCGTCGAGCCCCCTCGTCCCCGGCAACGATCCCACGCTATTGTTCACCAATGCGGGCATGGTGCAGTTCAAGGATGTATTTCTCGGCCAGGATAAGCGGCCTTATGTGCGCGCGACGAGTTCGCAGCGCTGCGTGCGTGCGGGCGGCAAGCACAACGACCTCGAAAATGTAGGCTACACCGCGCGGCATCACACGTTTTTCGAGATGCTGGGCAATTTCAGCTTCGGCGATTACTTCAAACGCCAGGCCATCAAATTCGCGTGGGAATTTCTTACCGTTGTCCTGAAGATTCCTGAAGGGAAACTGTGGATCACGGTCTATGCAGAAGACGACGAAGCCGCCGATATCTGGCTTAACGAGGTGGGCATTGACGCCTCGCGCTTCACGCGCATCGCCACCATGGACAACTTCTGGCAGATGGGCGATATCGGTCCCTGCGGCCCTTGTTCCGAGATTTTCTACGATCATGGTCCGGAGATCGCAGGCGGCCCGCCGGGCACGCCCGAGGCAGAGGGCGACCGCTATGTCGAAATATGGAATCTGGTATTCATGCAATACAACCGGGATAGCGCGGGCGTGCTGCATCCGCTCCCCCGGCCGTCTGTAGACACGGGCATGGGGTTGGAGCGTATTTCCGCGGTCATGCAGCAGGTCCACAGCAATTATGAGATCGATTTGTTTCAGGATCTGATCAGGGTGGCGGCGCAAGTAACGAACACCGTCGATTTATCCAGCAGTTCCCTCAAGGTGATTGCCGATCACATCCGTGCCTGCGCCTTTCTCATCGCCGATGGCGTGATACCCGGCAATGAGGGCCGCGGCTACGTGCTCCGGCGCATCATCCGCCGTGCCATTCGCCACGGCTATAAGCTTGGGCAAAAGCAGCCTTTCCTTTACTTGCTGGTGGAAGAACTGGCACGTGTGATGGGGCAAGCCTATCCGGAATTGGTGGACGCCAGGGTTCGTATCGAGGCGGTACTGAAGCAGGAAGAGGAACGTTTCGCCGAAACGCTGGAAAACGGTATGCAGTTGCTTGAAGCAGCACTTTGCCAGGAAAGCCGGCTATTGGATGGCGAAGCCTTGTTCCGGCTCTATGATACCTTCGGTTTTCCGCTGGATCTCACCGCGGATATTGCGCGTGAACGCGGCATCGAAATAGACCAGGCCGGGTTTGAGCGAGCCATGGAGCGCCAGCGCGAGCGTGCCAGGGCAACGAGCAAATTCACCATGCAGGATGGGATAACGTACAGCGGGCCCTCAACCGCGTTCCATGGCTACGAAAACCTGCAGCATGAAGGGCAAGTTCTTGCCCTCTATAAGGAAGGTAGCCGGGTCGACTTCATCGAGGCCGGGGATGAGGCGGTGGTTGTACTCGACAGCACGCCCTTTTACGCCGAATCCGGCGGGCAAGTAGGAGACAGCGGCGAACTGCACCCGGCCAATGGCACCTTTGCCGTATCGGATACGCAAAAAATCCAGGCCGATGTATTTGGTCATAAAGGGTTGATGCGTAGCGGGCGGCTGGTCACCGGCGATAGGGTGCTGGCGAAGGTCAATCGCGACGCGCGGGCACGCACGGAGCGCAACCATTCCGTCACGCACTTGATGCACAAGGCGCTGCGCCAGGTATTAGGCGCCCATGTGCAGCAAAAAGGCTCGCTGGTCGATGCCAGCAAGACGCGTTTCGACTTCGTGCACAACCAGCCTGTGACGGATGCGGAAATTCGCCAGGTGGAAGTTTTGGTGAATGCCGAAATCCTGGCCAATGCAGCGACCACGGCGCGCCTGATGACAATAGAGGATGCCAGGAAAACAGGCGCGATGATGTTGTTCGGCGAGAAGTATGGCGACGAAGTGCGCGTGCTGGATATCGGTACTTCACGTGAACTGTGCGGCGGTACGCACGTCAAGCGTACCGGCGATATCGGGCTCTTCAAGATCGTGGCCGAATCGGGCGTGGCTGCGGGTATTCGTCGTCTGGAAGCAGTGACGGGCGAGAATGCACTGGCTTACATCCAGGAACGGGAGTCGCAATTGCAGCAGGTAGCGGACGCGGTGAAGGTGCAACCGCAGGAAGCGGCCGCGCGCATAACGCAGATTCTCGATAACGTGAAACATCTGGAAAGAGAGCTCGGGCGCCTGAAGTCGAAGCTCGCCAGTTCGCAAGGTGACGACCTTGCCGGGCAGGCCCGCGAGGTTAAAGGCGCAAAAGTGCTCGCAATTTGCCTGGACGATGCGGATTCCCGGACCTTGCGCGAAGCGCTGGACAAGTTCAAGAATAAATTACAGCCCTGCGTCGTGGTGCTGGGTGCGATAGAAGATGGAAGAGTCAAGCTCATCGCAGGCGTTACTTCCGACCTGGCGACGAAGGTGAAGGCAGGCGAACTGGTCAATTTCGTGGCACAGCAAGTGGGTGGCAAGGGCGGCGGGCGCGCCGACATGGCTCAGGCGGGTGGAACCCAGCCCGATAATCTGCCCGCTGCTTTGGAAAGCGTTGCCGGCTGGGTTGAACAACGGCTGTAAGAAGCGACAGGAATTTTTTGGAAAAGCCTCGCGATACTGCGCTGCCTCCTCAGCAATTGAACCTGTTTTTTTGAATAATAATCCCCATATATAAAACATGACCAGCAAGCACTCCCGCCTTCTCATCCTCGGTTCCGGCCCTGCCGGCTATAGCGCGGCGGTTTACGCCGCGCGCGCTAATCTCAACCCCGTGCTCATCACCGGCATGGCCCAGGGCGGCCAGCTCATGACCACTACCGACGTCGATAATTGGCCAGCCGATGCAATGGGCGTGCAGGGTCCGGAACTGATGGAACGTTTTCAGAAACATGCCGAGCGCTTTAACACCGAAATCCTTTTCGACCATATCCATACGGCCAGCCTGACAGGCAGGCCCATCACCCTGATCGGCGACCAGGGCACCTATACTTGCGATGCCCTGATTATCGCCACTGGCGCCTCAGCCCAATACCTGGGGCTGCCCTCTGAGGAAGCATTCATGGGCAGGGGCGTGTCCGGCTGCGCGACTTGCGACGGATTTTTCTACAAGGGCCAGGACGTGGCTGTCATAGGTGGCGGCAATACGGCAGTGGAAGAGGCGCTTTATCTTTCCAATATCGCGCGCAAGGTCACTGTGGTCCACCGGCGCGAAAAATTCCGCTCTGAAAAAATCCTCATAGACAAATTGATGGACAAGGTGAAAAACAGCAACGTCAAGCTGGAGCTTGACCATGTATTGGATGAAGTGCTGGGTGATAAATCCGGCGTCACCGGCATGCGCATTAAAAATGTCCAGGACAACTCAACCAAGAGCCTGGATTTGCAAGGCGTATTCATCGCCATTGGCCACAAGCCCAACACAGATATCTTTCAGGGCCAACTGGAAATGAAAAACGGCTATATCATCACGCGCAGCGGAAACGAGGGTAACGCCACTGCAACCAGCATTCCCGGCGTGTTCGCGGCGGGTGACGTGCAAGACCACATCTATCGCCAGGCGGTGACCAGTGCGGGAACCGGTTGCATGGCGGCCCTGGATGCGGAAAAATACCTGGATGCATTGGCGTAGCCACAATTGATCAGCAATTGAGCAACCGCAGATTGAAGATTACGTATGAAACGGCGGGGAAAGAAAGCGGCAATCAAGCTCGCAATCGAGCCTGCAAAGGCTCGAGGAGCCGAATCGACCCTTGATGAGGCCGATACCGCCCTGTTTCGCGATGCGGTTCGCGGCGTAGCACCGCTGGCGCCCTCCGATAAAATACCCCTGACTGTCGAGCATCCCAAGCCTATACCACGCCAGACTCCGGACGACGGACAGACCGTGCCGGTCGATTCGCTCTCGGACTATATCTCGCTCGAGATGGAACCGGGCGACGAATGGGCATTTCTTCGCCCAGGCATGCCGCGCCAGACTTTGCGGCGGCTGCGGCGCGGTTATTGGAAGATTGAAGCACAGCTTGATTTGCACGGCCTCACCCGTGACGAAGCCCGCCCGCAACTAGCGGCGTTTCTGGATGCCAGTCGCATACGCGGCGCGCGTTGCGTGCGAGTCATACACGGCAAAGGTCTGAGTTCAAGGAATCATGAGCCGGTTTTAAAAGCCAGGGTGGGAAGCTGGCTCGCCCAGCGTAGCGATGTACTGGCTTTCTGCCAGGCCAGGCCGGAAGATGGCGGCAGCGGCGCCGTGCTGGTGCTGCTCAAGGCGCCGGCGCATGGGGCTTATTCGCAGGTGCCTTAAAGGGTGGGATTGTTCTCGTGTGAATACGTCTTTTCGTGCAATTCCTGGCAACGCACACATCGCTGCGCGGTGGGATAAGCCATGAGTCGCTCAAACCTGATTTCACCGCCACACTCGACGCAGTCGCCAAAATCCAGCTCAGCCAGGCGTTTTAGCGCTGCTTCCACCTCGCGTATCTCATTTACCTGACGGTCAACGAGGTTCGCGTTCAAATCCACCAGCAAATCGGCAACCGACGCATCCCCGGGATCAGCCACGCTACCGGCCAGATCCGCGTAATGCTGATTGCCGGAACGCTCCAGTTCGCTGCGAATTTCTTCGCGCAATTCCAGATAACGCTGCTGCAGCGCTGCTTTCAGTTGTGCCAGTTGATCGTCGGTCAGGTTTGCCATGATGTCATCCCCTTATAGTGGATTCTGCATTCTCCAACGGTGCACGTAAATGGTGCACTTAAGCAGAGCCATGCCATTAACCCTTTCTACAGCCAAAGCCGGAGCCGCGCGGAACGTTTCATGAACCGGCTGAACCTTTCAATTTCTTCAAATCTTCGATTATCTCCGCAGAATTGCGCGAAGTACTGGCCGACAAATAAACCTTGGCAATCCTGCCTTGCGGGTCGATCAAAAAACTATTGCGTTTCGCCAAACTTCCGTCGCCCCGGAGTGAATCGTAACGGGCGGCAATCTCGCCCTTGCTATCCGCCAGAAGCGGGAATGGCAAATGATATTTCTTGGCAAAATCGGCATGACTGGCGGTATCGTCCACGCTCACGCCGACGACTTGCGCACCCAGATCAGTAAGCTCATGGATATCATCGCGAAACTTGCACGCCTGCTCGGTACAGCCGGGCGTATCATCCTTTACATAGAAATACAACGCCAGCCACTTCCCACGAAAATCCGCAAGCGCACGCGTTTTGCCGTTCTGGTCGGGAAGACTGAAATCCGGTGCAGGTTGACCAACTTTAAGCGGTTCAGCCGCTTCAGCACGTACCGCATGACCCGAAAAGAGCAGAACCATTGCCATCAACGTCGCCAACATTGTCACTGATTTCATCACGTCCTCCCATAATAGTAGGATAGGTGAAGCAAAGCGCAACCCATCACTTGAATATTTCACACCTCACCAAATCCGCCGTCACCCACCTTACCACTTCCAGCCCAGTCCCTGGGATATACACCGGCTTCGACATAACGATGAAACGTGGAAAACGGCCAATCGACAACCCATTCAACATGCCGATGCTTGACCGGATTGTAATGAATATAATCAATATGACGTTGCCAATCCGTCTCATCGCGCAACGTGTGCTCCCAATAGCGGCGCTGCCAGATGCCGCGTTCGCCCTTCACTTTTTTGCTGGGAGAGCGCAGACCGCAGCTCGGCACATGGCGTGAAAATCCTCCCTTGATGCGCCGCCACCGTTCGGGATAATCCGCATCTCCCTCTGGCAAAGTCCAGACGCAGTGCAAATGCTCCGGCAGAATCACAATAGCATCAATGGTAAAAGGATATAAAGCTTTAACTCGGCGAAGGCCCCACGTAGAGCGTCAATGTGATCAACCAGAAGTCGTTGTCTGCGGTCCGCCAGCGCCACCGTAAAAAAGTAGCTGCCGCCCTTGACGAAATTACGCCGGTATTCGGTCATGATGCAATGTGTCATGCATATGGATTTTGATGGGTTACGCTACGCTCCACCCATCCTTGTATGATTGAAATTGTTCTGATTTTGATTGAAGGTGCAAGTAACATCATCAGTTCACTGGGGAAGCCGTCCCATCCTGAA